>NZ_JBFBCG010000011.1:0-135972 GCF_040683105.1 Streptomyces sp. NPDC051020
AACACGGCCCGCAGGGCCTCCTTCAGGCGCCAGGCCCGGTGCAGGCGCGGATCGGTGGCGGCGATCCAGGTGAGCTTGGCGGCCTGTCGGTCGGTCAGATCGTCGGCGTTCTTCCACAGCGCGAAGCGGGAGTCCTTCAGCGCCCGGGCCCTGTCGCGGTCGCCGAGCTCGCGGCGGGCCCGGTTCCACGAGGCCCGGCGCTCGGCGTCCAGCGCCTCGGTGGCCCAGGCGACGACGTGAAAGGGGTCCATCACCCGCATCGCGCCGGGGGCCCGATCGAGGAGGACCTCGGCGATCCAGCCGGCACCGTCGGCGGAGATGTGCGTGAGGGTGCGGGCCCGTTCATCGCCGAGAGCGTCGAAGAAGCGGTGCAGGACGTCCTTGCCATGCCCGTCGCTCATCCACACCACGCGGGCGGTGTCGTGGTCGACGACCACGGTCATGTACTTCTGCCCCTTGCGGTAGCTGATCTCGTCGATGCCGATCCGCCACAGGTGGGTCAGCCGGTCGACGGCCCGGTCGCGGTCGGCGACCACCCGCTCCACGATCGCCCCGACCGTGCGCCAGGAAGTCCGCATCAACTGTGCGGTCGCGCTCTTGGAGCACTCGGCGGCCATCCAGGCGGCCTGCTGATCGAAGGCGTAGGTGTGTCCGGCAGCGTGACGAGCCCAGGGCACCGCCGTCACCGTCACTCCGTGTCGGCGGCAGTCCACCCGTGGCGCGTCGGCTTCCAGGAAGACCCGCATCATGCCGTGGTCGAGGTCCCGCCACCGACGTCGGCCCCGCCCGGCGTCGAACCAGGGCGCCGGGCGCCGGCACCGGCCGCACCGCTGCCGACGTCTCGTGTCAGGCCGTACCGACACGACCACACACTGTTCGTTCTCGTCGATCCGGACGCCCTCGACCACCGTGTGTTCGGCCGTCAGCGTCCGCTTCCATATCCTAAAGACAGACACGCCGTTTCTCTGCTTGATCAAACTTGAGCCTAGACACCTCAAGGATCACAGGAAGCGGCGTGTTTCACGTATCAGCCCAGGTCACAGCACCCACACATGCGGCAGGAGAGCCAGAAAAGCCCTGGTCCGCCGCCCCGGCCCGCATCTCGCCGAGGGTCTCGTCACCCATGTCGAACGCACCCCCGTCGATGTCCGCCTCGCCGTCGAGCAGTGGGGCCGGTATGTCGCCGTCCTCGGCGAGTACGGATGGGAGACGGTCGAGGTGAAGCCGGCGGACGGACACCCGGACAGCGTGTTCGTCGAGGACACCGTCGTGATGTTCCGGAACGTGGCGCTCATCGCCCGGTCCGGCGCGGAGTCCCGCCGGGGCGAGACTGCGGCCGTGGAGGAAGCACTGGCCGGACTCGGCTGCTCGGTGAACCGGGTGAGGGAGCCGGGCACGCTGGACGGCGGCGACGTCCTGAAGATCGGCGACACGGTATTTGTCGGGCGCGGCGGCCGGACGAACGCGGAGGGTGTGCGGCAGCTCAGGTCCGCGTTCGAGCCGCTGGGTGCCCATGTCGTAGCCGTGCCGCTGACCAAGGTGCTGCACCTGAAGTCCGCGGTGACGGCGCTGCCGGACGGCACGGTCGTCGGGTATCCACCCCTGGTTGACGAACCGTCGCTTTTCGGACGTTTCCTGCCGGTTCCGGAGGAGGCGGGCTCGCACGTGGTGCTGCTCGGTGGCGGGAATCTACTGATGGCCGCGAGCGCACCGAAGACCGCGGAATTGTTCGCGGGGCTCGGGTATCACCCCGTATCAGTAGATATCGGCGAGTTCGAGAAACTGGAAGGCTGCGTGACCTGTCTCTCCGTGCGCCTGCGTGACCTGCAGACATAACGGTACGTAGTCGGACTTCGGGCGGGCCGGGTTGGCGGAGGGCTTACTCCCGCTTTAACCTACGGTCTCGTAACCTACGAAGCCGTAGGTACTTCTCCCGTCCCCAGGAGCCCCCGTGACGATCACCTCTCCCCACCTCGGCAGTTCACAGGCGTGGACCGACGCCCAACTGCTGTACGCCCTGGAGGAGGTGGTGGAGAAGGAGCTCAACCGCCATCTCAAGGTCGCCAAGGACTGGATGCCCCACGAGTACGTCCCCTTCTCGGACGGCCGGAATTTCCCCGGCGTCTTCGAGGATGGTGAGGCGTGGCAGGCCGACCAGTCCAAGGTCACCGACATCGGCAAGATCGCACTGGTCGTGAACCTGCTGACCGAGGACAACCTCCCCAGCTACCACCACGAGATCGCGTCCCTGTTCGGCCGTGACGGCGCCTGGGGCACCTGGGTGCACCGCTGGACCGCCGAGGAGGGCCGGCACGGCATCGTGATGCGCGACTACCTGCTCACCTCGCGCGCCGTCGACCCGGACAAGCTGGAGCAGTTCCGCATGGCGCACATGGCGGAGGGATTCGAGTCCGACAACCGGCACTCGATGCTGCACTCCGTGGCGTACGTCGCCTTCCAGGAACTCGCGACCCGCGTCTCGCACCGCAACACCGGCCACCAGTCGGGCGACCCCGTCTGCGACCGCATGCTGGCCCGGATCGCCACCGACGAGAACCTGCACATGGTCTTCTATCGCAACCTGCTCGGCGCGGCCTTCGAACTCGCCCCGGACCTGACGATGCAGGCCGTGCGTGACGTCGTGGTCAACTTCCGGATGCCCGGCCACGGCATGCCCGGCTTCGAGCGGGCCGCAGCGCAGATGGCGATCGGCGAGATCTACAACATGCGGATCCACCACGACGACGTGATCCAGCCCGTGCTGCGCTACCTGAAGGTCCTGGACATCGACGGGCTCGGCCCGGACGGGCTGAAGGCGCAGGAGGAGCTGGGGCTCTACATGGGCGGACTGAACAGCGAGGCGGCCAAGTTCGACGAGAAGCTGGCAGCGCGCAAGGCGCGAATGGCCGCCCGCGCGAACGCCTGACCCGCCGGCCCCGCGGACGCCTGGGCCCCAGGCCTCCGCGAAACGCCTGACCCACAGCCCGCACGGCACCCGACGGCCCACGAGCCCGCTCACTCGTGGGCCGTCGTCTCTGTGTGACGCGGCATCACACACATCGGGTCCGCGACGCATACACGGGGCAGCTCGTCGAGCGACGCGGCATCCGCGGTGACGAGCGAGCCCTCGCCCTGACCGTCGACGACTCCCGTCGGGAAGGTGCCGCTTCGGCCTGTCGGCCGAGCCCGGATCAGCCCGTCCTGCTCGCAGGACCCAGCCGTCAGGAGGTGTCCCGAAATCCCTGACGGATCAGCGGGCGGCGTCAGATGCGGTGCAGTGCAAGGCGGAGGGGCGTCCGCATCCTGGAGGCGGTCTCAACCGGTCAGTGCATCACTCACGCGCAACGGTGGCCCCAGGGGTCCGCGGGGCGGGCGGGCGACCCTTCCGACCACGCGGTTGATCGTGGCGCGGGAGATCCGCTCGGACCCCCTCGCCGGGCTCTCGTTCCGTGCGGGTCGGCCCGCGCGGGGGCATCGTCGAGGAAGCCACGCGACTGGTGGTGTCACAGCTCGGCGTGGGCGCCGCATGCTGAAGGCGGCGGGGAAGCGGACGTGCTGGTGAAGGCGGGTTCGGCGCGAGGCAGATTCCGGGCGCCGGGCCGGGGCGTCACTTCAGTTCCATGAGGATGTCGGCGCGGGCGAAGTAGTCGGCCACCGGGAGACGGTCGCGGGTGATCCTGGCGAACCCGGCGTTCTCATAGAGGTGGATGGCGGGGGCAAGCTTGCTGTTCGTACCGAGGAACAGCCGGGCCCCACCGAGTGCGCGGGTGCGGTCGATCGCTGCGGCGACGAGTTGGCGGCCGATGCCGTGGCCCTGCGCGTCGGGCGTCACGGCCATCTTCGTCAGCTCGAACACGTCGTCCGGATAGGCCAGTAGTGCGACGCACCCGACAACAGTGCCGCTGTCCGGCTCATGCGCCAGGCGTACGTCGCCGCCCGGGCCCACGATGCGGCCGAACGGATCCCCGAGAACGGCCCGGTCCTCTTCCTCCAGAGTGAACAGGCGCGAGAGGAAGACGCCTGAGACGGGCGATCCCGCCTCGCCGCGCACGATCGGATCGTAGACGCGGGCGGCGCCGTCCACGATGTCGAGCGGGGTACGGAAGCCGCCGGCGGCAATCCGCGTCACGCCGCGCACCCGCAGCCGGGGGCCAGTGACCCAGCTCACGGCCGTCGAGGGCCGGTTGCTCCACCGTGCTGCAGTTCCAGTCGTAGGCGGTCTTGAGGAGCTGCGGGAAGGCGGCCGGAATCCGGAGGGCCGAATTCTGGGACGTACCGGGGAAGTTCAGGCCCTGTCGCGCTCAACTCTGCGCAGCCGCTCCCGCTCCTTCTCCGACAGTCCGCCCCAGACGCCGAACCGTTCGTCGTTTTCGAGGGCGTACTCCAGGCAGGCCACCCGGCCCTCGCAGGCGTTGCACAGTTGCTTCGCCTCGCGTGTGGAGCTGCCGGGGGCAGGGAAGAAGAACTCGGGACCCGCTTGCGCGCAGAGCGCCGTCTCCTGCCAGGCGAGTGCGGGGTCGGTCGCGGTGTTGATCAGCATGGCGCACACAGTGCCCGGTCGCGATAAACGACTGCTCAACGCCGCATCAATGCGGGGCCGTACGCCCTCCGGTCAGCTTTCCGACGTCTCCGAGCTCTTGATCACGGCGAACTGCGCCCCGTACGGATCGGCGACGTTGGCGAACTTGCCCACGCCTTCCATCTCCATCGGCTCCAGCGTCAGCTTGCCGCCCAACCGCTCGACGTCCGCGACCGTGGCGTCGCAGTCGTCGACTTCGAAGTACGGGAGCCAGTGTGGTCCGAGAACGCCCTGGGTCGCAACGGTGTCGAGAGGTACGAGCCCGCCGAAGTCCGCATGCTCGCCGCCGCCCTCGGTACGGATCAGAGTGTAGGACCCACCGCCGCCGGGGTACGCCACCTGTTGGGTCTCCCACCCGAAGACCATGCCGTAGAACGCGGCAGCCGCGGGCACGTCCGGGGTGTACAGCTCGGTCCAGCAGAGCGAGCCCGGCACGCCCACCACGCCCAGGCCGGTGTTCTTTCTCGGCTGCCAGGTCCCGAAGTACGCGCCGCCCCGGTCCGTGAAGCCGCCCATCCGACCGAAGTCGAGGACATCCATGGGCTGGAAGGGCACCGCGCCGCCGGCCTGCTCGACCGCCTTGGCGGTGGCATCGACATCGGGTGTCTGGAAGTAGACCGACCAGGACGACTTCGCCTGCTCAGGGATGACGGTCATGGCGCCCGCGACCGATTTCCCGTCCAGCATGAACATCCCGTACCCGCCGGTCTCGGGACCGCCGGGGATGAAGTCCCAGCCGAAGAGGCCCTGGTAAAAGGTGGTGGCCCGGTCGAGGTCGGGTGTGCCGAGATCGAGCCAGTTGGGGGATCCGGTGACAAATCCGGTGGTGAGCATGGTGCGCTCCTTCAGCGAGTCCCGCGTGTGCACTGCAGGGGTTTCTCCTGACCATCCGAGTCTTGCACCGGGCACTGACACCCGCAGACTGCGCAACGCGGGAAACCATTGCGTCTCCGCTCGGGCCTCATGGATGATCGGCGCATGACCACCAGAAAGGCTCATGCCTCGTAGGCGCCCCCTGCTCCGCCCCTCGGCCCACGCGCCGCCGACAGTTGCGCATGTCCGCAGCTGCCCGGTTCACGTTCCGCGTTCCTGCTTTCCTGCCGAGGAGCACCATGGAGTCCACACCTCTGACCCCGTACGCCCGTCTGCCGCACGCCTATCGGGGTCTGCACATGATGAGCAGCACCGTCGACGCGTTCGGCCGCGCGCACTGGCTGCTGAGCGAGCACATCGCCATGCATGGCACGTTCGATCCGTACGAAGCCACGATGGTCACCGCGGACGACGGCCGTGTGTACGAGACACACCTCAGCGCGGTGCAGTTGTACCGTCCCGCCTTCGACGCGCTCCCGGACGGCGGATTCGTACTGGCGGATTTCCGCAGCGCCATCGACAAGCAGCACGTGCAGGTCTTCGACGCGCTGGGCCGGTCGTCCTGGACGTTCCGGATGGGCGACGGCATCGAGCATCTGATCGCCGACGAGTCGGGTGGTCTATGGGTGGGCTATTTCGATGAGGGGGTCTACGGCGAGGATCCCCTCAGCCATCCCGGTCTGCGCCGCTGGAGCAGCACCGGCGAGCCGCTCTGGTCGTTCCGCCCCGGCCCCGGGCTCATCGACATGTCGGACTGCGTGGCGCTGAACGTCGACGGCGGGACTGCCTGGGCCTGCCCGTACATGCACTACCCGCTGATCGAGGTGGGCGGTGACGGGACCGTGCACGTGCGCCCCACATCGGTGCGCGGTGTGCGCGGCCTCGCGGTGAACGGCGAGCGGGTCGTCTTCCTGACCGGCAACGGGACGCTGGAACACGGCCGGATCACCGAGACGGCTGTCGAGCCGGAAGAACGCAGGATGCTGCTGGCCCGGCCGGACTGCGGCGTGCCGAAGCGGAACACAGTGGTCTGCCGTGGCTCCCGTATCTACATGCGGGAGCGCAAGAGCACCGACTGGTCGGTGTTCGACCTCGGCGAGTAGTACCGCCGCAGCCCGCTCCGCGATCAGAAGAAGTCCAGGAGACGTCCACGCGCTCAACGACGCCGAGTTGGTGTACGGCGTACGGACGTTGGCCGTCCCGGTGCTGGACGGTGCCGGTCCTGCGCGGTTCGCCCTGGCGGTACGAACGACGCCCGAGGTGATCACGGAGGCGCGCACCGAGTGGTTCCTGGTGCGGGCGCGGCCCTCCGCCAGGGCGCTGGATGCCCTGCTGCGGTCCCCGGCCGAACGCCGTCCGCCCGCGTCCTGACCGTGCACCAGGGCTCTTGCTCCGCCGGGCCTGCACTGTCATCGGCCCATGGCACGATATGTCTCACTCGGGCAGCTGCCGGGCAAGGCGGCAGCGGGGCTGCGCGGACAGAGGAACGTACATGACAGAGGCCGGAGCGACGGAGGCCGGGGCACGCACGGGAAAGTCCGCCCGGGAGCTGCTGGCGCAGGCCGAGCGTCTGCTGGACACGGCGCGCGCGGTGCGGGCCGATCACGCCCGCGCCGTCGGAGCCGTACACACGGCGCTGGCTCCGCTGCTCGACTCCCTCATCCGTCGCGAACTGTCGGCGATCCCCGTCTCCCGGCTCAAGGACGTGACCGAGGGCAGGCTGCGGCTCGGCGCGGTCGAGCAGGCCGGCTTCACGAACGTCGGCCAGGTCCACGAGGCCAATCGCTACGAGCTCCGCCAGATCCCGGGAGTCGGCGCGCAGACCGCCGACCAGGCGCTGGCCGCGGCCGGGCAGATCGCCCACGCGGTACGGGACACGGTCGCGGTCCGGATAGACGTGGACACCCCGGACGACTCCACGACCGCGCTGGTCACCGCGTTGCACCGACTGGTCGAGGCCGGTCCCGACGTCCGCCGGGCGGTGGACGCGGCGGTCCGGCTCATCGGGAGTCTTGAGCCACTGCTGACCGCGGCGGGGCCGGCCCGTGGGCGGCTGCGCATGCTGTTCGCCCGGCGGCCGGCCCGCGCCGAGGCACTGGCGGCCGTCGCCTCGGTGCGGGCCGTCGTCGCCGAAGCGGCGGCGCGCGAGCTTCTCCCGCTGTTCGGGCAGGTGTCCGTCGATCTGCTGCGGGAAGCGGAGTCGGACCTCACGGCATGGGTCGACTTCGAACTGCGGTCCGCCGAGTACTACAGCCTGCTCGCCGAGCTGTCGGGCACCGGCCCCGACCGGGACGCGGCCGAGGGGTTCCTCCCGACCGGGATCGCGGACCGGGTGCGTGGCCTGCGGCTCGACGACGCTCATCTGCGCGTCTCACTGCGCGGCTACCAGTCGTTCGGCGCACGGTTCGCGCTCGCGCAGAAACGGGTGATCCTCGGTGACGAGATGGGGCTCGGCAAGACCGTCCAGGCCATTGCCGCGCTCGCGCATCTCTCCGCACGGGGCGAGACCCACTTCCTGGTGGTCTGCCCGGCGAGCGTACTGATCAACTGGGCGCGCGAGGTCCGTGCCCGGTCCACCCTGCGCGCGCTGCCGGTGCACGGCCCCGAGCGGCAGGGCGCGTTCGCCGAGTGGCGGGAGGCCGGCGGGGTCGCCCTCACCACGTTCGACGCGCTGCACACCCTGCCGGCCGCCCGGGACTGCGAAATGAGACCCGGCATGCTCGTGGTCGACGAGGCCCATTATGTGAAGAACCCCGCCACTCGTCGGTCCCGGGCGGTGTCCGGCTGGACACAACGCACCGAGCGGGTGCTGTTCCTGACGGGTACGCCGATGGAGAACCGGGTCGAGGAGTTCCGCAGCCTGGTCCGCCACCTCCAGCCCGAACTGGCGCCCTCGATCCACACCACCCATGGGGCCGCGGGTTCGCACGCCTTCCGCAAGGCCGTCGCCCCGGCCTATCTGCGGCGCAATCAGGAGGATGTGCTGACGGAACTCCCGGCGCTGGTGCAGGTCGACGAGTGGGAGGAGTTCAGCGAGGGCGATCTCGACGCCTACCGCGAGGCGGTGGGCGCTGGGCACTTCATGCGGATGCGCCGGGCCGCGTACGCCCGGCCCGCCACGTCCGCCAAGCTCCACCGGCTGCGCGAACTGGTCGCGGAGGCCGCGGACAACGGCCTCAAGGTCGTCGTTTTCTCGTACTTCCGCGAGGTGCTCCTCACCGTCGGACAGGCCCTGGGAGAAGGCGCGTTCGGACCTCTCGCGGGGAGTCTCCCGGCCGCCCGGCGCCAGGAGATCATCGACGACTTCGCTGCCGTGGACGGTCATGCCGTCCTGCTGAGTCAGATCCAGGCCGGCGGGGTCGGGCTGAACATGCAGGCCGCCTCGGTCGTCATCATCTGTGAACCGCAGATCAAGCCGACGATGGAGCACCAGGCAGTGGCCCGCGCCCATCGGATGGGACAGATACGGACCGTCCAGGTGCACCGGCTCCTCGCGGCCGACAGCGTCGACGAACGGATGCTGAACATCCTGGCCCGCAAGGAGCGACTGTTCGACCTGTACGCACGGCGCAGCGCCGTCGCCGAGACGACGCCGGACGCCGTGGACGTGTCGGACGGGGCTCTGGCCCGACGCATCGTCGAGGAGGAACAGCTGCGCCTCGCCACCGGAGCGGCCGGAACGGCCGCGGCGGTGCCGGAGAACTGACCGGTCGGGAGCCGTGCGCCGCCGGATCATGGGCGGCCGCGCCCGCGCCCGTCGCTCCGGTCCGGCAGTCCCGGCCCTGACACCGGGGAGCACATGGATCACTCGGCTGACTCAGCGGGCCCTTACCGAACCAGCCTGAGCGAAGGGGCGTCCGAAGCCGTCTTCCATGGCTGCGGCCGGCCCGGTTCTCCCGGATGAACCGGGTCCGCCCCCACCGTGCCCCGCGGGAAACGCGGTGGGCACATGGGCGGTGGACGCCGGATTCACCGCGACGGAGCACGTCGAGGACCTGTACCCGGCGGACAAGCACGGCACGACGATCACCGCCGAAGACGCGGCGGCCGAGTGGATTCACCGGCAGACCGGCACCGCTCGGCCGCTGCCCACCGGCCGACCGCTCGCCTCACCCCGAAGCGGTGTTGTCCGCACCGGTCTTGTCCATGCCGGTCATGTCCTCACCGGTTGTTTCCTTACCGGTCTTGTCCGGAGCGCTCTTGTCCGGAGCGGTCGTGTGGGTCGTCATGTCGTGCGGGTCGTACCCCGGCACGGTGCCGTCCGGCTCGGCGACCAGCAGCAGTCCGGCCATGCCCATGTCGGAGTGGCTCTGCACATGGCAGTGGTACATCCAGGCGCCGGCGCCCACGTGCTCGCCCGCGATGACCTGGAAGCCGAAGGAGTCCGCCGGTCCGACGATCTTCGTGTCGACGACACGGCTGGGATCGTCGGGCCCGGTGAGCAGCCCGGTGCGGTTGTCCGCCCAGCGATGACCGTGGATGTGGAACGTGTGGTAGTAATCGCCGTGCGTGATCATGACCACTTCGAGCCGGTCGCCCACGGTGGCCTCGAAGTTGGGGCTCTCGTGGGCCGCTCTGTTGTTGATCGTCATGTCGTTGAAGACAATCGTGATGGTCTTGTCCGGCAGGATGTCGCCCTTGCGCCGGACGATCACCGGACCGTACAGGCCCTTCCGAATGCCTCCGGTGCCGTGGTCCGTGCCGACGACATGGTCGTGGTAGTGCCAGTAGCCGGCGCTGCCCGGCTGCCAGGTGCCGTCCTTGCGCCGGCCCGGCGCATGGGTGCGCCAGGAGTAGGTGCGGGTGTCGCCCGGCTCGACGATGCTCTTGTTCATCCGGGTGCCGTCGCTCGCGATGTCGTAGTCGACGCCGTGCACGTGCAGGCCGGCCGCCACATCCATCGTGTTCTCGAACTCGATGTGCAGGGTGTCGCCCTCGTTGATCTCGACGAGCGGCCCGGGGACCGACGCCTTGCCTTTCTCGAGGCCGTACCCCATCCGACCGTCCGCCAATTTCTCCGCGTACAGCTTGAGATGACGGATCACGCCTCCCGCGAGGGCGGTCCGCGGCGGGGCCTCCGCCGAGTTGGCCTCGATCGATCCGAGCGACAACGATGTCACACCGGTCACCGCCGCGACCCCGCCGCCCACCAGGAACCGGCGGTTGAAGCTCCTTCGATCCATTTCCAGCTCCCCACTGGTAGACGGGTGTTACAGAGACCGTCGGGGCACAGGTGACTCCCGGGGCGGGCCGTACCGTGGCCCGGGAATCTTCATTTATTCACACTAAGGACAAAGCTCGCGCCATTGCCGACATAACCATGGGCGAGTCGCGCGCTCGGAGAAGGTCAGGAGGCCGTGGCCGCATGCTGAGGCATGCGGTCACGGCCTCCCGGGTGCCGATGGCGCCACACCCAGAACACCGTGCACGAGACCAGCGACCAGCCGGCAAGCACCAGGTAGGGAAAGATCCGCTGGTGCCCCTGGTAGTAGACGGCGGCGTGCTGGGCGTTGACCGAAGCGCCCGGGGGGAGCCAGCGGCCGATGAGGCCCAGCACCGACGGCAGCAGCGGCCATGACACCGCACCGCCGGATGACGGGTTGCCGAGCAGCACCATCAGCCCCCAGGTGGGGATCATCGCCCAACGCCCCATCAGGGTGTTGAACATGGTGAAGACCATGCCCGTGGTGAACATCGTGAAGGCGAGGATCATCCACGACTGGACGAACGGCAGATCGACGGAGCCGAGCAGCCAGTCCACCACGGCGGCGATCGCGAAACCGCCGAGCAGCGCGTACGCCACGGTGAAACCGATCCGCTCCAGCGGCGTCAGCCCCTTGGCGTGCACGCTCAGCTGGATGGCGCCGAGGAAACCGATGACCACCGCGGCGAGCGAGATGTAGAAGAGAGCAAGGCCACGGGGATCACCCCGTTGCAGTGGTTTCACATCGGTGACCTTCACCGGCACATGGGTCGCTTCCGCCACCTTCAGTGCGGACTCGGTGAGCAGCTGGGCGACCGAGGCTCCGGACGCGCTCGCGACATCGAGGGCCACCCCGCCGTTCGCGGACCGCAGGACGGCGAAGACCTTCTGCTCCTCCAGCGCGGTGCGGGCCTTGGCTTGGGTGGCGTACTCGTGCAGCACCAGCGAGGTGTCGAGCGCGACCTCCAGCCGGTCGAGGAAGAGCTTGTCGCGCGGCGTGCCGAGATCGCCGACCGCGGCGGCCGGGATATTGCGCGGGGTCGGGTTGGCCATCGCGTAGGTGTAGGAGCCGGCGAAGAGACCGGCCGCGGCCGCGATGATGAACATCAGTACGAGGGCGGGCAGATACGGGGACTCCTTGAACGCCGCCCAGCTGTCACCGCGGGTCCGGGGGCGGGCGTGTTCCCCGAACGGCGTGACGGGCTCCAGATCGGGCGCGCTCATGCCTCCGCGTCCTCATCGTGCCGGGCGCGGCTCGGCTGAACCCGCTTGGGTTCGCCGGGCATCTTCGGGTACTCCGGCGGGTAGGGCATGTCACCGAGCCCGCGCTCCCGCTCGTCCCGGTCCGCCAGTTCCAGCAGCCGGTCGAGCCGGAAGGCGTGGTCGTCCATGTCCGCGTGCACGTCGCCGACCTCCGCGAACCGCTTCGGCATGGTGCGGATGTCGAAGTCCCGCGGCTCGGCGTCGTCGATCTCGTCCCAACACAGCGGTGCGGAGACCGGAGCGTGCGGGCGGGGCCGCACGGAGTAGGCGGAGGCGATCGTCCGGTCGCGGGCGGTCTGGTTGAAGTCGACGAAGATGCGTTCGCCGCGCTCCTCCTTCCACCACGCGGTGGTCACCCGGTCCGGCATCCGGCGTTCGAGTTCACGGCCGGCCGCGATGGCCGCGCGACGGACCTCGGTGAAGGTCCAGCGGGGTTCGACGGGGACGAAGACGTGGATGCCGCGGTCGCCGGACGTCTTGGGCCAGCCGCGCAGACCGTGATCGTCGAGGACGGCGCGCAGCTCATGGGCGGCGGTGACCGCGTCGGCGTAGTCCGTGCCGGGCTGCGGGTCGAGGTCGATGCGGAGCTCGTCCGGGTGGTCGGTATCGGCTCTCCGTACCGGCCAGGGGTGGAAGGTGAGCGTGCCGAGATTGGCCGCCCACAGGACGGCGGCGAGTTCGGTGGGGCAGATCTCGTCGGCCGGCCGGCCGCTGGGAAAGGCGACGCGGGCGGTGGGAATCCAGTCGGGGAGGTTCTTCGGGGCGCGCTTCTGGTAGAAGAAGTCGCCGTCAACACCGTCGACGAAGCGCTGGAGTGTGGTCGGCCGGTCGCGCAGGGCGCGCGTGATCCCGGCACCCACGGAGAGGAAGTACTCGGCGACGTCCCTCTTCGTGTAGCCCTTTTCCGGGAAGTACACCTTGTCGGGGTTGGACAGCCGTACTGCCCGTCCGTCTGCATCCAGCTCCACCGCTGCGCCCATGGGGGTCACGGTAGGCCGAGCTCCCATATGCCGCATATCGGGAGCAGCCTCGAGGTATCCGAGCAAGAATCGGCCCATGGACCTGCCGGTGATGCCACCTGTGAAGCCGATGCTCGCCAAGTCCGTGTCCCGGATCCCGCCGGGCATGCAGTACGAGGCCAAATGGGACGGCTTCCGGGCGATCGTGCACCGCGACGGCGAGGAGGTGGTGATCGGCAGCCGCACCGGCAAGCCGCTCACCCGGTACTTCCCCGAGCTGGTCACGGCGGTCCGGGAGAATCTGCCGCCGCGCTGTGTGATCGACGGCGAGATCGTCGTCGCGTACGACGGGAAACTGGACTTCGACCGGCTCAGCGAACGTATCCATCCGGCAGATTCACGGGTGCGGCTGCTCGCCGAGCAGACCCCGGCCAGTCTGGTCGCCTTCGACATCCTCGCGGTCGGCGACGACTCGCTGCTCTCCACCCGGCAAGCGGACCGCCGAGCCGTCCTGGAAGCGGCGCTGTCCGGTGCCTCGGCCCCCGTCCATCTCGCCCCCGCGACCACCGACCCGGCGGTCGCCCAGGAGTGGTTCGAACGGTACGAGGGTGCCGGGCTCGACGGTGTCGTCGCCAAGCCGCTGGATCTGCCGTACCGCCCGGACGTCCGCGTCATGTACAAGATCAAGCACGAGCGGACCGCCGACTGTGTGGTGGCGGGATACCGCTTTCACAAGAGCGGCCCGGCCGTCGGTTCCATGCTGCTCGGCCTTTACGACTCCGAAGGCGTCCTGCAGCACGTCGGAGTCTGCGCGGCGTTCTCGATGAAGCGACGCGAGGAACTGGTCGCCGAGCTGGACCCGTTGCGGACGGAGTTCGCCGACCATCCGTGGGCGACGTGGGCGGATGCCGCCGCCCACGAGACCGCCCGGCTGCCCGGTACACCGAGCCGCTGGTCCGGGAAGAAGGACCCGTCATGGGTGGCGCTGCGTCCGGAGCGGGTGTGCGAAGTCGGTTACGACCACATGGAGGGCGACCGGTTCCGGCACACGGCCCAGTTTCGCCGGTGGCGGCCCGACCGCACCCCCGGGAGCTGTACCTACGCACAGCTGGAAGAAGTGGTGCAGTACGACTTGGCCGAGGTGCTGTCAGCCCGCTGATGTCGCGCCCGACGGAGTGGCGCAGGGGTCGTCGCCCGGGCCGGGGTCCGGCGAGGGGCAGCCCGTCGGGCAGCAGAGGGTGCCCGCCGGGCACCCCTAACGTTCGTCGGCGCGGCCGTCCGCGTCGTCGGGGTCGTCGGACGTCAGCCACTGGTCGGTGACCGGGTGGTCCGACATGGCCGCCACTATGTCGGTGAGCCGCCCGCAGAGCCGATTGATCTCGGCGTGGGTGCGGTTCCGCTCGGTGATGACCGCCGCGAGCAGCAGCGCGGTCAGTGCCGTGGCGCCGTTGAAGGCCTGGAGCGTGACCATATTGAGAATGAGCTCCTTATGGGCGAACGGACCGGCCCCGCGAGTGGCGGCCAGAATCGCCAGCGTGGAGACTCCGAGCGCACACGACGCGGCGCCGGCGCGTCCGAATCGGAACGCGGCCCAGATGAGGAACGGGAAGACAAGGAAGAGCAGGGAGGCGCTGCTGCCCGTCACCAGGAACGTGACCGTAAGGGTGCCGAGGAACAGGGCCGCCGCTTCGGCCCACCGCCGGAGTGCCACACCGTGTGGCCACCGCGCCTCGCGAAGGACGAGCAGAAACGGTGCGACGACCAGCACGCCCATGGCGTCGCCCGTCCACCACACCGACCACGTGGGCCAGAAATCTCCTGCGGGCACGGCGTCGGAGAGCACCAGCACACTGCTGCCCACGGTCGCACTGATGAGCGTCCCACCCAAGGCGCCGATGAAGACCAGCGCCAGCGCGTCGCGCAGCCGGTCCAGATCGTTGCGGAACCCCGCACGCCGCAGCATCAGGTAGGGGCAGACCGATGCGAGCGTGTTTCCCACGACGATGAGCAGAACGGAGAGAACCGTCGGTCCGATGGACACGTTGGCAAGAAATGCCCCGATCGCAATGCCCGGCCAGACGCGGAGTCCGAAGACAAGCAGACCGGCCAGGGCAATGCCGGTAGCGGGCCAGAGCGGCGTGACCTGGCCGATCACCAGTTGTTCGAGGAGACCCAGCCGGGCAGCCCCGTAGTAGGCGGCTGCGACAGCAAGGACCAGGAGAGTCGAGGCGCCCTTGCGCCGAAGCTCCGGATTGGTCACCACGGCAGTCATCAGACACCACCTGGAAGGGCTCTACCCGCCAGCACGGGCCGGAAGCCACCTCGGTCGTTGCAGCGCCGAGCAGACAGCGCGGGCCACGACTACCCCGCGCCGGGCAGGCCGGCATATCGGACGACGAGGACTGCGGCATCGTCGCAGTGGCCCGTCAGATCGGCCACCTTCACCACTTCACGAGCCAGGTCGTCGGGGTCGCCGTCGTAACCACTGCAGACCAGCCGTACCACCTCCTCCAGCCCTTTCTCGATCGGGCAGGCCGGTCCTTCCACCACCCCATCGGTGACCATGACCAACGATCCCGGCTCCGTCAGCCATCGTCGCGTCACCGGATAGACCTCCCCGGGGAGTATGCCGAGAGGCGGACCGCCGCTGTCGAGGATGATGCCGGAGTGACCGGCGGACGTGGCCCAGACCATCGGGATGTGACCTGCGCGGGATATGGCGAGCGCGCCGCTGAGCGGGTCGAAGGTCAGAAAACAGCAGGTCGCGAAGAGGCCGCAGCCCATGGAAATGAGCAGATCATTGGCGCGGGTCAGTACCTCGCCCGGATCGGTCGTGACGCAGGCGAGGGCTCTCAGGCTGGTGCGGGCCTGGCCCATGAAGGCAATGGCTTCGACGTCGTGACCCTGCGCGTCACCGATGGCGATCCCGACCGCCCCGTTCGTCATCGGAAAGGCGTCGTACCAGTCGCCCCCGACATCGAGACCGTCATTCGAAGGGGTGTAACGGGCCGCGATGGCCAGGTGGGGCAGCTGCGGAAGCCGGGGAGGGAGCAGATGGCGCTGCAATGCCTCGGCCAGTTCCGCACGCGCCCGCTGGATCCTGAGCCGCTCCAGCGCCTCGTCGACAAGATGCCCGAGGGTGAGCAGGGCCTCCTGGGCACTGTCGGCATGAGTGGTGCGGTGTCGGCGCATGGCCCCTCCGGGGGCGTTCCTACATGACCCGTATTCCACCATAGACCGACCGGCACATGGGGGGTGGGGGAAGGAGCGGGGCTGGGTGCGTGCGGCTGCAAGGCGGAGGAGGTAGGCAAGGCGGAGCGTTGCTGACCGACGACAACGCCGCAGATGCGCGCACCCAGCCCCGCGACGCCGCCTCCCGAGCGGTGAACAGCGGGTCCAGGTCTTCGCCGCCTGTTCCGCAGCCGGAGAACGGAGCGATGGGCGTTGCCAGTGATGGCGTCGTGTCCCGCCTCCATGACGTCGATGAGGACGTGGCCGGCGTCCAGGTAGGCCACCAGGTCTGCCTCATCCGGCTCGCCGACGGGTCGGACGGCGTCGCGCATCGATCCGTTCGGCTGGCCGGAGCGGTTGTCCAGTTCGTCGTAGAAACCCAGCAATCCCAACACTGCGTCTCCTTCGATGACGAGCCTTGCCATCCCGCTCGTACGCGCGGGTGCGGCCACCTTTGATCACCGGTGTGTGAATACAAACGATCACGCGGTGGCCGCAGGTCACAGCGTAGACGCTGTCCACTGGCAGGGGACCGTCCACCGCGCGGCGCTGCACGTACCTCAGGCGGAGTCAACTTACTTACGCGTAAGGAGAAAAACCCGGTCACTCTCAAACGGTTGCCAGACGGAGACGTTCTCCATGAGAAACCGGGAACTGCTTCCCGTTACATAAAGAGGAGTCGACCGCCCACCCGGCGGCCGTGGAGCACCACCTCCTGTGTCAACCATCCGAGAGGGAAACCCCGATGACCGCCTCGCACCTCCTCGTTCCCGTGCCGATCCCGAACCGGGTCGCCGAACTGATCGGGTCCTGCATCCCGCCGCACATCGTGCAGGCGGAGTTCGACGCCGAGTGCGCCGCCCGCGAGGTCCGCAGGTTCCGCGGCCCGCGGCTCTGCATCGAGGACCAGGCGGACCGCGAGCAGGCCCTGTCCCAACTGGCGCATGCCAACAAGGTCCTGGCCGCCCACCATCCCCGACTGGCGGTGCGTCCCGGAAACTCCTGGTGACTCACCCGGATCCGACCCGAAGGTCGCTGCCCTTTGCGCCTCCGAACCGCAGGCCGGCTCCGATGTCTCCGCAACGACCACCAGGGCCCGTTACAACGGGGCCAAGCGGTCGAACCGGCCGGGTTTGTGGTAGTGGGACTCGTCCCGGTTGGCGGAGCGTCTGTTCCACGTAAGGCGGACGCGACCAGGGCCCGGCGCACCGCGTGCTCACGGCCGCTGAGCTACAGGATCGTCCGGTCGTCCACCGATTCGATCTGCCAGTCGTCGTTGTCAGTGGTGACCTCTCGCGCCGTGTCCTTGAAGACCCGCTCGACGTCCTCGCACCGGAAGACGACGTAACTGTCCGTGGCCTCGTGGCGGATCAGCGGGGCGCTCTCCCTCATGGTCCGGTGGGCCCCGTAGGGGTCGGCGGCGAAGGCGGGCGAGAGAATGTCGAGCAGTGGCGACACGTGCGACTCCTGTGGGGCAAAGGTCAGGATGCTCCAACGTGGTGAACCGGCAACGCCATCAAGGTTATTGATCCGCTGTCCACCCCCACGTCCCCTGGGAGAACCTCATGCCTGCCGGTCCGCGCCCGTCCGTCCTCTTCGTCACCGACCTCGCATACCAGGCGCGCGGCCGCCGCTACTGCGACGAGGACATCCTTCTCACCTCGCGGCTGCGCGAGGAATTCGATGTCGCGCTCTGTCATCCGCGCGACGCGGCCGCGCTGCTCGACGGCTTCGACGCCGTCGTTGTCCGCAACAGCGGTCCGGTGCTGCACTATCAGGAGGCGTACGACGCGTTCTGCGCCCGCGCCCGCGAGCGGAAGGTGCCGGTGTACAACCCGCTGACCGGGCGCGGTGACATGGCGGGCAAGCAGTACCTGGTCGATCTGTGCGCCGCGGAGTACCCGGCGATCGCGACC
The DNA here is from genome assembly GCF_040683105.1 of Streptomyces sp. NPDC051020. Classification (NCBI taxonomy): domain Bacteria; kingdom Bacillati; phylum Actinomycetota; class Actinomycetes; order Kitasatosporales; family Streptomycetaceae; genus Streptomyces; species Streptomyces sp. NPDC051020. Next base: position 18,025 of record NZ_JBFBCG010000011.1, read on the forward strand.
GTGGACCGGGCGAGCGATCTGGGGCTGCTGCCCGGTGCGGCAGAGTATGTGATCAAGCCGAAGCTGGGCGCGGACTCGGTCGGACTGCGCTTCGTCACGCCGGACGAGCTCGCTGCCGAGGTGGGCGCCGAGCCGGACGGCACCGTGCTCGTCCAGCCGAGGATCGACTTCCGCTACGAGGTGTCCTTCTTCTTCATCGACCGTGACTTCCAGTACGCGCTCCACGCACCGCACCCTGAGCAGCGCTGGGTACTGGAACCGTACGAGCCGACTGCGGCGGATCTGGAATTCGCCTGCCGGTTCGTGGAGTGGAACGACCTCGCACACGGCATCCAACGCGTCGACGCGTGCCGAACGGCGGACGGTGAGCTGCTGCTCGTCGAGCTGGAGGACCTCAATCCGTATCTCTCGCTGGACCGGGTGACGGACGAGGTGCGCGAGGCGTTCGTGGCCCGGATGAAGACGTCGGTACGGGCGCTGCTGCGCTGACCCGTCTCCGGCGCCGGACGCCCACTTGGCGCTGCCCGACCGGCACGGTGCGTCACGCAAGGCGGCCGCCCCGTAGCCATCACACCTCGACAGGTGCGTTGCCGGTACGTTACTGGTGGGTAATCGTCGTACTGGCGTCGGGATGCGGACCGGCCCGGTCCGGAAGGTCCCCTGGCAACGCTTCCCCATGAGCTGGCGCAGGCGCCGGCCCTCCCTGCCGGGCAGGGAGGGCCGCCCGCTCAATCAGCCAGCCCGCCAGGGCCGCCAGCGCGTCACGGGCGATTCCATGGCCGACCTGGTCACGCCGGGCGATCGCAGCTGCCCCCGACTCGACGGTCAGGTAGCGCCATGTCCGGTCGAGCAGTTCGCGGGGAATGACCTGGTCGTGATCGCCTTGTGCGACGAAGACGGGCACTCCGGCGAGCCGTGCGGCATCGGTGGGCACCCCCGCCTCGAACGGCAACGTTCCGTACAGGATCGCCGCACCGGCGAACCGCGCGGGTTCGTCCAGCAAAAGACCTCCCGCGAAGGCGGCTCCGCCGCTGAAGCCGACGAGAATGACCGGGCGGCCCGGCGGGGCGATGCCGTCGAGCCACAGCCGGAACCAGTCCATGGTGGCCCGCAGTGACTCCGCGACGGGGCGACCGATGCCACGGTTGGCGAACCAGGCGAAGCCGCCGTGTTCAGCGATAGGGGCGCGAACCGCCGCGTAGGAGAGGCCACGGGGCAGAGCGTCCGCCAGTCCGATGATCTCGGTCTCACGCGAGCCGCGGCCGTGCAGCAGAACGACCAGCGGCCCCTCCGCGTCTCCTCGGGTCACCACAACAGGCGTGTCGAAACGACTCACGACGCGCCTCCCGCGTCGGTGCCGTGGCTCGGTATCTCAGGAGTAGTGCTCACGAATGCTGTCCCTTCAGACGGTCGGGCCGAGCAGCGCCCGGCCGGTCTGCCGAGGCCGGTTGTTGTCGGCGGTGAGTGAGATGGCGAAGTCCGCGGCAAAGAACTGTGGTCAGTTACGGATGAGCAGCACGAGAGCAGCGATCACGGAGCCAAGCACCAAGGCCGCGACGCCGTATGCAAGCCGATGGGCCCGCAGCCCGGGGAGAAAACGGTCGACGGCGAACCTGCCCGGCCCGGTGAGGGCCAGCCCGGCCGCACCTGCGGACAGCAGGAGTTCATACTCGACACCCGTCGGGGCGAAGAAGCCGCCGCCCCACTTGACTGCGAGCGCGTTGATCATTGTGCCGAGCACGGCCGCGCCCGCGAGCGGCGTGAGCAGCCCAAACACAAGGCCGAGTCCGCCGAGGACTTCACTGAGTCCGGCAATCAGCGCCATGGTTTCGCCGGAAGGATAGCCACTCATGGTGAAGAACTGACCAAAGCCCTCAAGCCCGCCGCCGCCGAACCAGCCGAAGAGCTTCTGCGCACCGTGGGCCGCCACTGTCAGGCCGAGAACCAGGCGCAGGATCAGCAACCCGACATCGTAGGCGTACAGAGAGGGGCCCTCTGTGCGGGCGCCGAAGGAGGAGCGGGTGGTGCGCAGGGTGGAGGTCATTTTTTACACGTGCCCTTCCAGAGGGAGCAGAAGTTGAACATTCAAGCGTTACCCAAGCGTACCTGTTGCGTGAAACTTCAAGCAACTTCTGCTCGTCATCGGCGGTGCCGGTGTGCCCGTGAAGAGCGACAGCAAGGGCCGCCAGACCGGTCTGCAGGCGGTCGTCGACAAGGACCTCGCCAGCGCCGCCCTCGCCGCCGAACCCAAGGCGGGCATGCTGGTCATGCTCACGGACGGCGACTACGTCAGCGAGAACTGGGGGACGTCCGAGCAGCGGGACATCCTCATGGCTTCGCCGGAAGCCATCTCCGAGCCGGCCTTCGCCGAAGGGGCGATGAAGCCGAAGGTAGATGCCGCAGTGCTGGTCGCGAAGGCCGGCGGACGCGCGCTCGTCGGCCCGCTGGACCGCCTGGACGACCTCCTGGCGCGACGGGTCGGCACGGAGATCCGCACCGATGTCGCCGATGGGATCGTCTTCGTCTGAGCCGGGGGGCGCCTCCGCGTGCGACTGAGGGATCCCCTTCGCGTGCGCCGAGGAAATCACCGTGGCGCACGCGAAGGGGCTCACCTTCCCACGAGCCGCCGCACGAGCCCCCGCGTGCCGCTCAACCGACCGGCTCCGCCTACTCCTTGGAGGTCCGCAGATGGGCCGCAGCCGCGCTGCGGCCCATCTCCAGGTGCTTCAGCACCAGCTCCTCGACGCGCGGCACGTCCCGCGCCACGATCGCGTCGTAGAGATCCTCGTGCTCCTTCGCCACACCCAGCAGGTCGTCGTGCCGGCTGAGCAGCCAGCGCATGCGGCTGCGAAGGGTGCGCTCCAGCTCGCTCAGCAGCTCGTTCGCGGCCAGTGACGTCACTGTCTCGCGGAAGTCGGCCGCGGCGCGCCTAGCCTGTACGGCGTCTCCGCGCCGCGCCGCCTCCAGCTCGGCGTCGAGGTCGGCGCGCAGCTTCTCCAGCCCCGCGCGGGTACGCCGCTGGGCCGCCAGCCGAAACGTCAGCGTCTCCAGCGCGGAACGCACCTCGCCCAGGTCCGAGACGTCCGTGGGGCTGAACTCCCGCACCACCGCCCAGGTCCGCGGCCGGGGCATCACAAGGCCCTCCGTCACCAGCGCCTTCAGGGCATCACGGATGGGCAGCCGGCTCACTCCGAGCTCGGCGGCCAGCTCACGCTCGACAAGCTTGCTGCCGGGCCGGCGTACACCATCGAGAATGTCGTCGCGCAGCTGGCGAGTGACCCGATCCGACTCGGGCTGGAAGCCTTCAGAACCTGCCATGCCGCTCATTCTCTCATCACGTCGAGGAACGTCAGGTTTGGTATACCGAAGATACGCCGCCGACCGCACCCGTCCCGGTCAGGCAGGTGCGTAGCCCCGCTCCCGCACCAGGCGGCTCGCCAAGGACTCCGCCGTCGACGTCTACCGACTGTGGCAGAAGCACAACGGCGGCAGCCGACGGGGCGAGGGCGCGCCCACCGCCTGAGCGATTTGGTCAACCATTACAGCGCCGTCCGCCCCCGCCCGCAGGAGGTCCCGCCCTGACGGCCCGGAGGGACCGCACCTGGCAGACGAGTCGCGGAACGATCAGCGCCCACGACCCATGGGTCAACCGATCGGTTGACGCGTGGGTCGTCCCAGCGTCCCCTCATCTCCAGCCGGTTCAGCGACGGCGGGCACCCACGAACGGACCGAGCATGGACCGTAGTGCCCCTCGCGCTCGTCGGCCCGGTCACCGAAGCGCTCCGCCACCCCGGCTCCGAGGACATCACCCACCGACAACTCCCCACCGCACCGAAAGAGGAACCCCATGGCCTCTCTCCGCCGCACCACCCGCCCGTTCGTCTCCCTCGCCGGCCTGGCCCGTGCTCGCGACCGCGTGCAACACGCAGTCCGTCGGTGACGCCGCCGCCCGGCAGAAGCCGTCGGCAGGCAGGACCGACTCCGCATCCCCCAAGGACAAGACCGAGCGCTCGGCCTCCCCGAAGCGTTCGGCCGCCGACCCGGTCGCGAGCCGGGACCTGCTCGAAGCCGCACGTTCCGGTGACGCCGACGCCATACGCGGCGCGATCAAGCGGGGCGCGGACCTGGAGGCGCGCGACGGCGACCGTCGCACTCCGCTGCTTCTCGCGGCCACCGGTGACCATGCGGAGGCGGCCGAGGTACTCGTCGAGGCGGGCGCGGACCCCGACAAGTGACGCACCGCCTGCCGCAGCATGCGACTACAGATATGTGTCTTCTACGGCAGCGACAGCCCTTGGACCAGCTTTCCGTCGCGGGCGACGACGCGGCCGCCGTGGACGACCAGGTCACGGGTGGGCATGTCCACCACGACCTGCGGCAGCCCTTCTCCGCGCACGAGGATGAAGTCGGCCGGCGAGCCGGGCCGCAGGTCGGCCCGGTCCAGGCCCATCACCTCGGCGCCGCCGTACGCACCCGCCTCGAAGCAGTCCGTCAGCTCCTGGTCCAGGCGCACGTCGGTCACCCAGCCCAGGATGTGCGCGCGGTGCAGCATGTCGGCGTTCCCGAACGGGCTCCACGAGTCGCGCACCCCGTCCGAGCCCAGACCGACCCGTACACCGTGCTCACGGAGCTTGGCGACCGGCAGCACCAGCGACGCACTCGGCGCGACGGTCGTCAGCGAGATGTCGAGGTCGGCCAAGTCCTTGGCAATACCTGCCAGTTCACCGTCGGACAGGGATGGCAGACAGAAGACATGGCTGACGGTGACCCTGCCGCGCAGAGACAGCGCCCGCGTGCGGTCGATGATGCTGCGCAGGACCGGCATTCCCTTGTCGCCACGGTCATGGAGGTGGATGTCCACTCCCACGCCGTAGCGGTCGGCGAGACCGAAGACCAGGTCCAGCTGCTCGTCCATGGCGTTGTCGAAGCCGATCGGGTCGATGCCGCCGATGAAGTCCACGACCCCGCTGCGGACCGCCTCCTTGAGCAGGTCCGCGGTACCCGGTGCGCGGATGACACCGTGCTGCGGGAACACCACCGTCTGCACGTCCAGGGCATGCTTCAGGCGCTCACGAGCCTGGGCGAGCCCTTCCACACAGGCCAGCCCGTAGGCCGGGGCGACATCCGCGTGCGCACGCATCGCACGGGTGCCTCGCGTCACCGCGTGGGCCATGAGGCCGTACGCCCGCTCCCCCACCGGACGACGCTGGCTGCGGAACAACTCCGCGTCCTGCTCAGCCAGTTCGGTGATCGACCCGGCCGACTTGCGCGACACCCACTCGCCACCCCACGTCGTCTTGTCCGGGTGAATGTGCGCATCCACCAAGGACGGCAGGGCGATCCGGTCGTCACCGTCGATCACCTCGGCCCCCGCTGGAGCCGCACCCTCACTGATCCGGCCGCCGACCACCACCAGATCCACGGGCTCCTGCGCCCCGAAGGGCCGCACATTGCGGAAGACCACGTCTCCGAGCGGTCTTGTCCCGGCGGCGGCGCGAGCCGATGTGGTTGCCGTGGACGAATCATTGCTGGGCTCCGACGAAGTGCGGGACGGGGCACTACCGGATCGGCGGTGAGGGCGTGCCCGAGACTCCGTCGGCGCATCCGTCGTATGCGGATCTCGCGGTGGCGCCGGTGGACGAGGCCGAGAAGCCGGCGCTCCACCGCACGAGGATGTCCGTCTTCGACTGAGCCGGGCACGAGCAGCGGTCAGTCGATGAAGACCGCCGCCGCGTAGACCCAGGCGCCCTCGTGCCGGACGAACCGGCTCTTCTCATGGAGCGAGTCCGGTCGGCCGTGGTCCATGTAGTGGGCGCGGAAGGTGACCGTGCCCGTGGTGTGGAACGCGCTGCCGTCCGTCGTCTCCAGGATCTCCAGGCGCACCCAGCGCATTCCGGGATCGAAGTCGACCACGGACGGCCGGGTGTCCGGGTGCCAGGTGCGGAGGAGATACGCCGCGTCCTGGACGACGAAGGCGGCGTACCGCGAACGCATCAGCGCCTCGCAGGTCGGCGCGGCGGCAGTCCCGGCGTGCAGTCGTCCGCAGCAGTCGGCGTACGTGGCGGGCAGGCCGCACGGGCACGGCGAAGCCGGAGTGATCGCGGCCACCGGGGCGCTCCGGGTGCTCGCCGCGTTGCGCTGCCGGGGGCGTGTGCTGCGTCGGGACATGCGTCCATTGTGACCTGTGGCGGGCGGGTCAGTGCTTCGGGGTGAACCTGCGCCGGTACTCGGTGGGGGGTGAGCCCCGTACGGCGGCGCAGCTGGGCACGCAGGTTCGTCGCCGTACCGAGTCCGCTGGCTCCGGCGACCACATCGAGGCGTTCCTCGCCGCGTTCCAGCGGCCGGCAGGCCAGGGTGATCCGCCGCTCGGTCAGCCAGGCGAGCGGAGCCGTGGCCGGCTGGGCGCGGAAGCGACGGTGCAGGGTGGCGGGGCTGACGGCGGCGCGGGCGGCGAGGCCGTCGGAGCCTCGCTGCTGCTGTTGGAGCCGTCCGGTACGTCGGCGGTGGGCGACCTGCACGACGACGTACCCCACCATGTCGACGCCATCACCGGACACGCACTGGAGGGTTGAACCCACCGGGCGAAGGCGGAGGTTGACACCCCGTCGGCGACGGGTCAGAGTGCCGCCGATGGAGATCACCGAGTTGACCCCCGCCGAGCGCCGTGTCCGGGACGCCTTCCCGCGCGGTGTCGCTGTCGATTTCCGTACCGGAGTGGAGGCCGAGGACGACCCGGAGACCGGGGAGGGCTGGGGTCCTGAGCGCACCGTGCGCGCCGAGTTGCTGAGGGCGCTGCTGGTGGGCGACCTGCGGGAGGACGGCCAGGTGTCCGCGCTGCGCATCCTGGGCGCACGGATCACGGGCACGCTGAATGTGCGGTACGCGATCGCCGAGTGCGCGGTGCTGCTGGCCGGATGCCATTTCGAGCAGGCACCCAACCTGTACGGCTCGCAGCTACGGCAGCTCAATCTGAGCAATTCCGTGCTGCCCGGCCTGATTGCGGCGACCATCCGGATCGACGGTGTGCTGCGGCTCACCGACTGCCGGATCTCCGGTCCGGTCCGGCTCGGCGGTGCGAAGATCACCCAGGCGCTGTTCTTCGACCGGACCCGCATCGGGGTGAACGCGGACGGCACGCCCGCACCCAACGACGAGGCCGTCCTCCAGCTGAATCACATGGCAGTCGGGGACGATCTGTGGCTGCCCGGACTGGTCGTGCACGGTGAGGTCCGGCTCGGTGGAGCCGCCGTCACCGGGCAGATCCAACTCGACGACGCCGAACTGCACCACCCCGGAGCGACCGCGCTGCAGGCCGAGAACCTCACCGTCGGATCCGATGTCCACGGGATGCGGATCCGGATCCAGGGGCGGGTCGATCTGCGCGGCGCCCGGATACCGGGCCAACTCAATCTCGCGTACGCCCACCTGTCCAACCCCGGCGGCGTCGCGCTGCGTATCAGCAGTGCCACCATCGGCGAACTCTGGCTGCGGGAGGCTGCCCCTATCGAGGGCGGTATAAATCTGCGCCGGGCGAAGTTCGATCTCATCTACGCCGACCCCGCGGTCTGGCCGCACCGTGCGCGGCTCGACGGTCTGACGTACACGGCCCTGCTCCCCCACCTGCCGGCCGAGCGGCGGCTGCCGCTGCTCGAACGGGAGGAGGAGGGCTATGTGCCGTACGCGTACGAGCAGCTGACGGCGGCGTACCGGCGGATCGGCGATGACGATGCCGCGCGCACGGTGCTTCTCGCCAAGCAGCGCAGACACCGCGCCACCCTGCCCGCGTACGCACGGCTGTGGGGGCATCTCCAGGATGTCACCGTCGGGTACGGCTTCCGGCCGGTACGGGCCGCCGCCTGGCTCTTCTCCCTGCTGCTGGCCGGGTCGCTGGTGTACGCGCTGCACCATCCGAGCCCGTTGAAGGCGGACGAGGCTCCGCCGTTCAGTCCGTTCGTCTACACACTGGACCTTCTTCTGCCGATCGCGGACTTCGGGCAGGAGCGGGCGTTCAACCCCCAGGGCTGGTACCAGTGGCTGTCGTACTTCCTCATCGCGACCGGGTGGCTGCTCGCGACGACGATCGCCGCCGGCGTCACCCGGTCGGTCAGCAGGCAGTGAGCACGCAGGTGACGGCCCGGGTCAGGGCTTGCGGGCCACGCCCGCGTAGCCGGGAATCGGCTCGTCACCGGGTACGTCGATGACCTCGCCGAGCTCCGGGTGCCAGTCCGCGGAGAGCGAGACGCCCGGCTTCACGAGTTCGAGTCCCTCGAAGAACGCCGTGAGTTCGGCGCGCGAGCGCGGACGCAGCGTCATCCCGCGGGCCTTGTACATGGCCGACGCCTGCGCCGCACCCTCGGGGTTGAAATCCCCGGTGGTGTGCGAAAGCACCAGATAGCTGCCCGAGGGGAGCTTCTCCACCAGCCGGTCGACGATCTCGGCGGCACCGTCCTCGTCGTCGAGGAAGTGCAGCAGGGCCAGCAGGGACAGCGCGATCGGCTTGCTGAAGTCGAGTACCTTGCCCGCCTGTTCGAGGATGGTCTCCGGCTCGCGGGCATCGGCCTGGATGTACTCCGTGGCGCCCTCGGGGGTGGAGCGCAGCAGGGCCGCCGCGTGTGCAAGGACGATCGGGTCGTTGTCGCAGTAGACGATGCACGAGTCCGGGGCCGTCTGCTGGGCGATCTGGTGAAGGTTCGGCTCGGTGGGGATGCCGGTGCCGATGTCGAGGAACTGGCGTATGCCCTGGTCGGTGAGCCACCGTGTGGCGCGGTGCATGAACGCCCGGTTGACCCGGGCCATGTCACGGCCGCGAGCGTCGAGGGCCAGGAGCTGCCGCGCCATCTGCTCGTCGACCGGATAGTTGTCCTTGCCACCGAGGAACCAGTCGTACATCCGGGCGGGATGCGGCTTGCTGGTGTCGATCTCAATGGGCTCGTGCCTGGTCATGGCGCGCTCCTGCGGTCCGTGGATCGGCGAACTGGGACTGAGTGTGGCAAGGACAGACGCCGGATGCGTCAGGTTCCGGTAAGGAGAAAGTCCGCCTGGCCGGCCTTGGCTCCCTGGATGAAGGCTGCGATCTCGAGGTGGGTGTAGATCAGGGCGGGGCCGTCGGGGTCAGCGGACTGGCGTACAGCGACTCTGCCGTCGGCCAGCTTCATGGCCTCGACACAGTTGCCGCCGTTCCCACCGCTCCACGGCTTGTACCAGCCTTCGGAGCCGAGTTCACCGGCGGGCATGCCGTTGTATATGGGGTCCATCGATCACAGCTCCTTGCGGAAGTCCCGGAGGATTTCCTTCGTGCGTTGTGCAGTTGCGGCCTGAGCCGCCATGCGGTCCATGACTTCGAGGTAGGAGGCCACCTCGGGGCGCGCGTCGAAGTAGACGGCGCCGGTCAGGTACTCGCTGTACACCATGTCGGGCAGTTCGGGGATGGCGAAGCGGAAGAGGACGAACGGGCCGTAGGTGCCCGGGTGGTGGCCGGTCGCGAACTCCGCGATCTGCAGTGTCACATGGGGCATCTCGGTGACGTCCAGCAGCCGGTCGATCTGCGCGCGCATGGCGTCGGTGCTGCCGACGGGGCGGCGCAGGACCGTCTCGTCCATGACCACCCACAGCTTCGGGGCATCCGGCCGCGTCAGCAGGGACTGCCGCTCCATCCGCAGCGCCACATGGCGCTCGATGTCCTCGGGCCGGGTCTGGCCGACGGCGCCCGTACGCATCACCGATCGGGCGTAGTCCTCGGTCTGCAGGAGTCCGGGGACGAAGTGCGGTTCGTACATGCGCAGCAGGCTCGCTGCGCCCTCCAGGCTGACGTACATGCTGAACCAGTCGGGCAGGACGTCGTGGAACCGCTGCCACCAGCCGGGCTTGTTGGCCTCCTCGGCCAGCTCGACGAAGGATTCGGCCTCCTCGTCGGCGATCCCGTAGGCCTTCAGGAGCAGTTGCACATAAGGGATCTTGAGCGCGACCTCGGCGGTCTCCATCCTGCGTATCGTCGCGGGAGCGACCCGGAGCACCTTGGCAGCCTGGTCACGGCTCAGGCCGACGCGCTCCCGCAGATCCTGCAGGCGCTTGCCGAGAACGACCTGACCCACGGTCGGGGCGGACCGCGGTTCGCTCACTTCAGACCTCCCGATGCGCTGTTTGCGAGCAGTGTGCCATGCATATGCCGCCAAGGACACGGCCACTCTGAAATTTTCAGAGTGCCCCTTGCCAAGTGTTCACGACAGGGGGAGAGTTGGTGAGTGAACCAGTTCACTTAGTCATGCCCGCCCTCATGCCCTGGGATGCGAGGCGTGACAAAGCCCCCCACTGTGAGGAATCGGTCGTGGCACCTGGCAGTGCGCTCATCCCCCGGCTCATCGACCTCAGCCCCGGGACGGAAGCGCTCCGATACTGTTTCGCGCTCCCTGCGCATCCGGAATCGGTGGCCACTGCGCGGCGGCTGACACGGGCCCGGCTGGACGAGTGGCAGCTGGACGCGGAGGCGCACGACGCGGCGATCCTGATCGTGTCGGAACTGGTCACCAACGCGGTGGTCCACACCGCGAGCGCGCGCGTCGTATGCGAGCTGAGCTGTCTCGAGAGACGGCTGCGCATAGCCGTGCAGGACCAGGGGTACCAGCCGGATGGCCCGAAGCTGTGCCGCACCGCCGACGACGAGCACGGACGCGGCCTGCTGCTCGTCGACGCGCTGAGCAGCGCCTGGGGATCCCGCGATGCGGGCGACGGATCGGGCCGGATCGTCTGGGCAGAACTGCCGCACGGCACGGAGCGGTCATGTTGAGGAACACGATGTCCCATCTGCTCGGATCGCGTCTCTCCCGCGAGTCCCAGCTGCCCGGCTCCGCGGCCGGCCTCGTGCAGCTGCCGCTGCCTCCCGCGCTGTCGGCGAGCCTGGGCTGCGACGCGGTGGGGGTGCCTGCCGGGTACGGCTTCCGGCTCATGTCCCATCTGCCACGCACCGGCTGCGTCTTCGCGGACGCCGACCGCTGGTGGTGGATCGTACCGGCGGGCTCGGACCTCGATCTGGACTGGCCGGAACAGGTCGCGTACGCCAAGGGCGCGTACGTCCCCGCCGTGCGGCCCCGGCTGATCCACGCACCCGACAGCCGCACGCCGTACACCCCGCCCATTCCGCTCTTCCTGATGGTGTGCCAGGTCCTGGGTGTGACGCCGTCCTGGGCGGCGGCCGGTGGCTCGCACGCGGTACCCGCCGGCTGATCCGGCCGGTACGGCCCGGGTGCTTCAGGGCTTGGCCCTGGAGTCCTCGTGCCTCTGCTCGGATCCTTGACCGGGTAGTTGATCCGCCGTCCCAACGAGCCTGCGAGCGGCCAAGCCGCGAAGTTGACGTGCCTCGACGCCTGACCCAGGTGTGCGCCACGCAGGGTGACGGGTGGCCAAGCTGGGGGTGCATGGTGGTTGGAGCTGTAGTCAGGCGGGGCGTCCGGCTCGGAGTACGGATCGGGTCGGTGCCAGCGGCAGTCTTCGGCTCGGTGGCACTCGTGGGCGCGGTGATGTGGCTTCGCACGGGGCTGCACGACGCCCTGGCAGGTCTCATGCGGGGCGTTGTCGTCGTGGGCGGGAGCCTGGGGGTTGGTGTCCTGCTCGGTGGGGTAACCGGTGCGGCGCTTGCTCTGTCGCCCGAATGGCTTGCTGCCCGGGCTCCGTTGCGGGGGCTGCTCGCCGGCTGTGTCGCGGGCACAATGTACCTCGGTGAAACCATCGTTGTGGCAGTCGCCTCCGACGGCGGCTACGGGCCGATGCTTCTCACACTCCTTTCCACGCCCGTGGTTGGTGCCGTGGCGGCGGTGCACAGCGGGGACGTCCTGGGACGTACGCACTATCACCGTGGTTGGCGAGTGAGGGGCGTCCTAAGGGCTGGTCACGCCGCCTCGGTCGGGTACTGGGTCCACGTGCGGATAGGTGAGCCCTGCGTGCCGCGTACCGCCGGTACGTCCAGCGGCGAGGGCAGATAGGCCACGGCGGCCTCCAGCAGCGGCTCGATCCCACAGTTGCGGTACGCCGAACCGCACAACACCACCACGCCCTCACCGGTACGGGTCAGGTCGCGCAGCGCGGAGGCCAGAGTCTGCGCGGAGACCGTCGACTCCGCACAGAACTCCTCCAGCGCGACCGGGTGGAGTTCCGCCACCGCTTCCTCCAGCAGCCGGCGACGCCGGTTCGCCTCTTCGCGCAGCGCTTCCGGCACCGGGCCCTCCTCGAACGTGTCGCCGGCCCAGACCAGTGACCGCATACGCAGCAGATCCACCACCCCTCTGAACCCGTCCTCCGCTCCGATCGGCAACTGGACCACCAGCGGGGCCGGATGCAGCCGTGCCCGGATCGACTCGACCGCCGTGTCGAGGTCGGCACCGGCCCGGTCCAGCTTGTTGACGAAGGCGATGCGCGGCACCCCGTGGCGATCGGCCTGCCGCCACACCGACTCGCTCTGCGGCTCGACTCCCGCGACAGCGTCGAACACCGCAATCGCGCCGTCCAGCACCCGCAGCGAGCGCTCCACCTCGTCGGAGAAGTCGACGTGGCCGGGAGTATCGATCAGATTGATCCGGTGGCCGTCCCAGGCACAGCTCACCGCAGCGGCAAAGATGGTGATCCCACGGTCGCGTTCCTGGGAATCGAAGTCGGTGACGGTGGTCCCGTCATGGACCTCGCCGCGCTTGTACGTGGACCCGGTGACGTACAGGATCCGTTCGGTGATGGTCGTCTTGCCGGCATCCACGTGAGCGAGGATGCCGAGGTTACGGACGCCGGTCAGCGAGCTTGTGAGACGACGGTTCAGGTTGGTGCGCACGGCCCATGGCCTTTCGGGGTGATCCGGAGGGGCAGCGCAATTCCCGGGACGAATGGGCCCGCGGTCAGGCCACGTGGGAACCCCTGGTGCGGCGCGACCTCATCGGGATGTTCCCGACCGGTTGACTCGACACCGGGCTGACAGAGGTCAGGTGTTCGTCACGGACATCCGGTTCCGGCCGCGCAGCCGGCACCGGGCGCACGAAGACACCAGGATCACCTCATACCGTGACCGGGGAACAACAACAGCGGTGCGATAGCGCACGGCCGGGCTCCCCTCACTCGTCACGGCGCGCGCTGCGTTGGTGTGCCGGCGCGCGATTCCTGGTCAGTGTAGGAAACCGGGATCAGGAGGGAAACCGACTTTTTCCGCAAAGGGCTGTCCCGTCATCCCTGGTGGATCAGCGCGCGGCGTCAGATGTGGTGCATCGCAAGGCGGAGGGGCGTCCTCATACTGGGTGTATTCGGGCGTTCCGACAACGCAGCGAGGTGCCGCAGCTGCCGTCGTGCGCCCGCCAGGGATGACGGGACAGCCCTGAGGAGTTCGACGCCGCGTGCAGGTTCGTCGCTGTACGCAGCGCGAAGATCGGCGGGGTACGCGCAATGTTCCGGTCCACCGATGCCGGGTCGAGCTGGACGAGGATCAACGACGGCGCACACCGGCTCCGCCTTCGGGCGCGCATGAACCCGAAGGCGGGTACCAGGAGGCAGGGGGCCGGGCCTCAAGGCCGGTTCAGGTAGGCGAGTCCGGGATGGACCTTCGTGTACCCGTCGACCAGCCGGCGGGCGACCGAGACCGAGTCGACGAGGGGGTGCAGTGCGAAGGCCTGCACGGCGGTCGCGCGTGAGCCGCTCGCGGCCGCGTCCAGAACGGCACGTTCGACGGCCTTGACCGCGGTGACCAGTCCGACGGCGTGGTACGGCAGGGGGTCGACGCTGACGGGACGGGCGCCGTTCGCGTCGACGAGGCACGGCACTTCGACGACGGCGTCGGCGTCGAACACGGAGAGCGTGGTGCGGTTACGGACATTGAGGATGAGCGAGGTCCGTTCGTCACGCGCGACAGCCCGCATGAGTGCGAGGGCCACCTGCTCGTACCCGCCGGACTCCAGATCGCTCTCGTCGCGCTCGCCGACCCCGGCAACCTCTCTGTTCTCCGACATATAGGTGGCCTCGCGCTCGGCGCGGGTCCGGTCCCAGGCCGGGAAGGCAGGAGCGGTCGGGTCCTTCATCCGGGCGTAGAAGCCCTCCTGCTGATCGCGGAGGAAGGCGCCACGGGTCTGTTCCGCATCCTGGTAGGCGCGGACGGCTTCCCGGTTGAAGTAGTAGTAGTGCAGGTACTCGTTGGGGATCGCACCGAGTGACTGCAGCCAGTCGGTACCGAAGAGCTTTCCCTCCTCGAAGGAGCCGAGCAGGTGCGGGTCGGCGAGCAGGCGCGGCAGTTCGTCGCGGCCGTCGACGTGCAGCCCGCGGACCCAGCCCAGGTGGTTGAGGCCGGCATAGTCGATCCGGGCCCGCTCGGGGTCGACGCCGAGGGTCCGGGCGATCCGGCGGCCCAGGCCCACCGGGGAGTCGCAGATGCCGATGACGCGGTCGCCGAGGTGCCGGGACATCGCCTCCGTTACCAGACCCGCCGGGTTGGTGAAGTTGATGACCCAGGCGTGCGGGGCGAGCCGGGCGATGCGCCGCGCGAGGTCGACGGCGACGGGGACGGTGCGCAGTCCGTATGCGATGCCGCCCGCGCCGACCGTCTCCTGCCCGAGCACGCCTTCGTCGAGGGCCACCCTTTCGTCGGCGGCACGTCCTTCGAGACCGCCGACCCGGATGGCGGAGAAGATGAAGTCGGCGCCGCGCAGTGCCTCGTCGAGTTCGGTCGTGGCAAGCACGGCAGGTGCGTCCGGCACCCCTTCGGCCTGATCGGCGAGGACGCGGGCAATGGCGGTGAGCCGGTCGGAGTCCGTGTCGTACAGGGTGACAGCGGTGACACGGCCCTCGGCATGGTCGGCGAGCAGCGCCCCGTACACGAGTGGGACCCGGAATCCGCCGCCGCCCAGAATTGTCAGCTTCACGCTTCCGCATGGTACGGGGGACCTTGGGCGTGTTTCGAAACTCCCGTCTGCCGGGCGGCGTCTGAAAAACGCCCTTGTGCCCGCGCCGTGCCCGCCACCACGGCGGCTCGCGCAGACCGGTGGCCCGGAGCCAAGGGCCCCGGGCCACCGGACCGTCGCATGTCGTCCCGTGGACGGCCCGGTCAGTAGCCGCTCCACCACCGTGTCACCGCACGCCACAACCGTGCCGGTGCGGCCGGCCTGCGCTGCTGCGGGATCCGGCCGACGGACGCGCCATGGGGCGATGCATCGGTCCGCTCGCCGCCGGCATGGCTCTGCCCGGTCTGCGCAGCGACCCCCGCCGGAACGGGCGCGGGCGTCGTGTGCGGGACCGGCGACGGCGCCTCCGAGTCGTCACGCGGCGGTCTGCGCCGCCCCGTCGACGGCAGCTCGTCGTCCTTCGGCGAGCGCGGCGCGAAGTTGGCCGGCAACTCCAGCAGGTGCCGGGACATGATGTTCCCGATCCAATTCAATTCGCTTTCGTCGACGGCGAGTTCGAGGTCGGGCAGCCGCATCAGCAGGGCGTCGACGCCGGCGTCCGCGATCGCCCGTCCGATGTCCTGCCCGGGGCACTCGTGCGGTCCGCCACTGAACGCCAGGTGCGCGCGGTTGCCTTCCATGTCCGCGGCCAGATCGGGCCGAACCACCGGGTCCGTATTGGCGGGTGCGATGCCGACGATCAGCGCGTCGCCCGCCTTGATCCGCTGCCCGCCCAGCTCCGTGTCGCCGACCGCCCAGCGACCGAAGACCGCGGTGAACGGCGGCTCGTCCCACAGCGTCTGTTCGACCGCCTCGGGCACCGTCATGTGGCCGCCGCTGAGCCTGGCCCGGAACCGCGGATCGGTGAGGACCATCCGCAGCACATTGGCGATGAGGTTGGTGGTCGCCTCGTACGCGGCAATGAGGATCAGTCGCAGATGCTCGGTGACCTCGGTGTCGGTCATGCCTGCGGGATGCTCGACGAGCCAGGTGGCGAAGTCGTCGGCGGGTGCGGTCCGGCGACGCCGGACGAGCCGGTTCAGTGCGGCGACCACGTACGTGTTGCTCGCGACGGCCGTCGCCGTGCCCCGGGTCATGTCACGGGCGGCCTGCACCATCCGGTCGTTGCACTCCTCGGGCATGCCGAGAATCTCGCACATCACCATCATCGGCAGCCACTCGGCGAACTGACCGACCAGGTCGACCCGGCCGTCCTGGCAGAACTCGTTGACGAGCCGGTTGCTGTAGCGGTTGATGTGCCGGCGGACGCCGCGGTGGTCGATGCGCGCCATGCTGTCGGTGACCGCGCCGCGCTGGCGCTCGTGGGTGGCGCCGTCGGCGAAGACGCAGACCGGCTGCCAGGTGAAGATCGGGGCCAGCGGGTGGTCGGGGGCGACGCTGCCGTCCTGCAGGGCCCGCCAGCGCCGGGAGTCGCGGGAGAACTGCGAGGGGGTGCGGGTCAGGTGCAGGTTCTCGCTGTGCCCGAGCACCAGCCAGGCGGGTACGTCTCCGTGCAGCAGGATCGGCGCCACCGTGCCGTGTTCGGCGCGCAGCTTGTCGTACAGCCCGGCCGGGTCCCGCTCGGCCTCGGGGCCGTAGAACCGGCGCAGCCCGCCGGGTCCGGCGCCGAGTCCATGCGCCGGGCATTCGGGGGGCGGAACCGGCCCCGCGGCCGCTCCGGGCTCGTGAGGGAAAGGGGTTGTCACGATCGCTCCAGGGATCAGGCTTCCAGGGATCAGTGCGAATGATCAGACGGCGTTCGAGCGGGGGTGGTCAGGCAAGCGGGACGGCCAGGCTGTGCAGATAGCGCATCAGGGTCATCAGCACATCGCGGCTGGAGCCGCGCAGTCTGGCGTCGCAGTCGATCATCGGAACCTCGTCCGGCAGGTCCAGTGCGCTGCGCAACGCCTCGGCGGGGTGCTTCGGGGCGTCCGGGAAGGTGTTGATGGCGACGACGAAGGGCACACCGCGTTCTTCCAGGCGTCCGATCACGTCGAAGCTGACCTCGAGACGCCGGGTGTCGATGAGGACGACGGCGCCGAGGGCGCCCTCGAAGAGACCGTTCCACAGAAACCAGAAGCGCTCCTGGCCCGGGGTGCCGAAGAGGTAGAGAATCAGTTCCTCGCTGATGCTGATCCGGCCGAAGTCCATGGCGACCGTGGTGGCGGTCTTGCTCTCCACTCCGAAGTTGTCGTCCACGCCGACCCCGGCCTGGGTCATGGTCTCTTCGGTGGTGAGGGGCCGGATCTCGCTGACGGAACCGACCATGGTCGTCTTGCCGACCCCGAACCCGCCGACGACGACCACCTTCACGGCGGCCGTGGCCGTGGTCGGGAGGATGTCCTCGGTCCTGGGGCCGGTGATCGTGTCAGAGTTTCTGAAGTCCATGCATCACCGCTTCGAGAAGGGACCTGTCCGGGAGAGTGGCGCGGACGATGGGCGCGCGCGATTCGATCAGTTCGCTCGCGAGAAGTTCGGTGAGGAGCGAGGTCACCACGCTGAACGGCAGGCTGAGGTAGGCCGAGATCTCGGCAACGGATAACGGTGCCTGGCAGAGCCGCAGGATCACGGCCTGCTCGGGCTGGACAGTCGGCGTAGGCTGCTCCTTCGCAACGACCATGGTGACCAGGTCGAGCGCCGCCCGCTCGCCGCCGCCGGGATCGCCGGTGATGACGTACAGCCGCTCCGGGTCGCTCAGCACCGGATCAGTCTCCCGGCGTTCTCGTCGGAGAGAGCTCATCCGGCCTGCCCGTCATGGCGCGGCGGGCTCGTGAGATGGGCACCGATCCGGGCGACCATGTCGCGCATCCGCGCTCCGACGAGTCCCGCGTCCACTGTCTCTCCGGCGAGGACAGCGAGATACGCACCGGCCCCCGCGGCCATCAAGTAGAAGAATCCGCCGGTGACTTCAATGACGACGAGCCGCATCAGGCCGTCGCTGTAAGGGATTTCGGAGGCGACGGCGGCTGCCAGACTCTGCAGTCCGGCGCAGGCGGCCGCCAGGCGGTCGGCGACATCGGGGTCGCCACCGTGCTGGGCGATGCGCAGGCCGTCCGCGGAGAGCACCACGATCTGATGGATGTCCGGAACGTCGTCGGCCAGTTCCTTGAGCATCCAGTCCATATTTCCCCGCTGCTGGATCACTTCAGGTCTCCCTTGTCCCACGCGTCATCGGTGTCTTCGCCGGTCTTCTGCTCCTGCGGCACGCCGTTGACGGCGTTGGTGAAGGCCTCGAGCCAGAGCCCGGGGGGCTGCTCCTTGCCGCTGTCGCTCCCGTTGGCGTGACCGTTGCGCTGTCCCGAGGGCGGGGCGGCGGGCCGCACGGGGAGATTGTGCGAGCCCAGCGGCGCGCGGCCGCGGCTGCGGCGCTGCGGGAGTCCGCCCGCGGTCCACTCCGTCACCACGGGGGCGTCGTCACCCATGGCCGACGACGCGGCTACCGGCCGGGAGTCGGAGGCGACCGGTCCGGTGGCCGGGCGGGATTCCACCGCGAGAGGCTTGCGGCGCTTGCTGCGCGGCGGGACGACGTGCTTCATGCCCGCCAGGTCGATGTCGCTGGTGGGCCTCGACGTGGCGCCGATGCCGTGGGCGATACCCGGGGCGGGACCGGTGGTGATCATGGCACGGGGCACGACGAGTACGGCGCGGACGCCGCCGTACGCGGACTGTCGCAGCGAGACCTGGAGGTCGTACATCCGGGAGAGCCGGCCGACGACGGCCATGCCGAGCCGGGGGGACTCGCCGAGGTCGTTCATGTTGGACCCGGCCTGAGCCCGGGCGAGCATGTTCTCGGCCCGCGCACGGGCCTCTTCGCTGAGGCTGACGCCGCCGTCCTCGATCTCGATGGCGATGCCGGTCTGGACCTCGACCGCGGTGACGTGCACCCGGGTCTGCGGCGGCGAGTAGCGGGTGGCGTTGTCCAGGAGCTCGGCGCAGGCGTGGATGAGCGGCTCGACGGCGGTGCCGACGATGGCGACCTGGGCAATCGAGTGCAGGTCGACGCGGGGGTATTCGAGGATCCGGGACATGGCACCGCGCAATACGCTGAACAGCGGTACGGGCTTGGGCCATTGACGGCTGGGGCGGGCGCCCCCGAGTACCGCGATGGAGTCGGCGAGCCGGCCGATCAGCGCGGTGCCGTGGTCGATGCGGAGCAGGTCGTCGAAGACATCGGGGTTGCGCCCGTGGTGCTCCTCCATCTCCCGCAGCTCGCTGGCCTGCCGGTGGACGATCGCCTGGACGCGCCGGGCGACGTTGACAAAGGCGCGCTGCGCGGAGTCCCGCATCGCCTCTTCGTTGTCGATGATGTTCAGCACCGTGCGGACGAGGGCGCGTTGGGCGTCGGGAAGGTCGCGGTAGGCCTCATCCGCGTCGATGATGTCGCGCAGCACCTCGTCGGGCGAGTTGCCCACGCGGAGCCGGTGGATCGCGGCCGGCAGGAGCTCCTTGCTGATCCGGACGGTCTCTTCGTCATGGGTGGCGAGGCGGCGCTCCAGGGCGGCGAGGCGCTGCTCGTACTCCGCGCGCTGCCTGCGCATCGCACGGGCGCGACGGGCCAGCGCGACGGCGAGCGAGGCGATCACGACGGTGGCGACCGCACCGCACCAGACGACTGGCATCCGGGCGGCCCCGGAAACCAGCGCCGCGGCTGCGGCGGTCGCGCCGGCCGCCAGGAGCAGGGGGAGCAACGCGGCTCGGGCAAGGGGGATTTCTCGGTGGATCGGGAGTGATTCAACACGAGCCATCTAAGACCTCTGGCGGTTGATTCGGGATGCATACGCATATGTAGGGCACGACGGAACAAGCGCTCGAATTCATATCAACTCGACTTCACTGCGCGTGAGCTTAGTCAGATCGAAACAGCGCTTCGACACATTCACCCAACCCTCAGCGCGAGCGTTCCCGCAGTAATACACTCACGAGTTTTCGCACGCACCGCCTCCAGCCGTGCGCAAAGAGTGACGATCACCCGAGCTCAACAGGTCGCTCTCCGCCGCCCCGTCCCGGAGGCCGCCGCCTGCGCCCGACGGATGCTGGACTCCACGCCGAAGGGACACCGCGGTTCCCCGCAGGACATCGCGTCCGGCCTGCTCCAGGGCGTGTTTCGAAAGGAGCGTCGTCCGCCCGTAGGGCGGGCCGGGCGGCGTCTGATGCGTGCGATCGCAAGGCGGAGGGTCGCCCCGGTACTGGGCGTATCAAGGACGAGCCCGACAACGCAGCATGCGTGCCAGTTGCCGCCTGGCGGACGGGCTTTCGAAACACGCGCCAGCGCCGTGACCGGCACCGAACTCGTCGTGGACGGACGGCTGTACGGCGGTCTGAGCCGTCACCCCCCGATCATGTCTTCGGGCGCCCACCACGGGACATACCGCCGGCGAGGCCGTCAATCGAGTGACTACGGGCACATCATGGGACCGTCGTGGGGATACACCGACGGGATCGGATACGTCCTGATCGTTCTGACGGCGCCGGCGGTGAACGAGTTCACGCCGGATGCAGCGGCAGTGTGTGCGCTGTTCCCGGACGTGCACCCGCGGGTGGGCCGACGGCCCGAGCAGGCCGTCTGACGGCCGTCGTCCACTTGCGCGGAGCGGGGTCCGGTGCGCGGTTCAGCGCCGGGCCCCGCCGAGGCGCCCCTCCAACTGGACCAGCAACTCACTGAGCTGGGAGCTGAGGTCGCCACGGGCCCGTTCGTCGAGACCGGACAGCACGGCGCGTTCGTACGCCAGTTGCCTGGGCAGCAACTGGTCGACCAGGGCGCGCCCCTCGTCGGTGAGACGGACGTGCGCGACGCGGCGGTCCCGGGCGTCGCTGCGGCGGTCGACCAGGCCGCGCTCCTGGAGGCCCCGGAGGCGTTTGGTGACGGCGGCGCCGGAGGAGAATGTCTCCCTCGCCAGTTCACCGGGGGTGAGTTCACGGTTGGTACGGCGCACCGCGCCGAGCAGGTCGAACTCGGCGCGGCTCAGTCCGGCGGAGCGCAACGGGGCGTCCTCCGCCTGCTGGAGCAGGGCGGCGCAGCGGTTGATACGCCCGATGAGTTCCATCGGTCCGGTGTCCAGCTCCGGGTTGACGGCCTGCCACTGCCGTACCACCGAGGCGACGATGTCGTCGGTCACACCGCTCCGTTCTCCTGGGCGGGGACGATCAGCCCCTGCCGTGTTGCTGTCGCCGCGAGCGTACGGTGTCCGGCCTGCTCCGCCGCGAGCACCCGCTCCTCGGGCAGGGCGCGCTGCCACCATTCGCCCGCCGCGGCGTCGCCCGCCTCACGCAGCTCGACAAGCGATCCCGTCAGGGCGCGACGCGCGGCGTCGAGTGCGGCGGGTGCGGGTGCCGGGGCGGCCAGGGTCCGTGCGGCGTGGGCGCGGGCCCGGTCGGTGGCGGCAAGAGCCTGTTCCAGGCGCCCGGCGGCCCGGCGGTTGGTGACGGCCATGGCGGCAAGCAGTCCGACAGCGGCGCCGATGACGGTGTCCAGGACCCGGTCGCCAATGAGTTCACCGGCCGGATGGGTGCCGCCGAACTCGACGACGAGGAGGGCCAGCGGCGTCACGGCGATGGAGCCGAGCCAGTAGTTGCGGGTGATCAGCGCCTCGGCGGCGAAGTTGAAGAAGAGGCAGCAGCCGATGAGCGCCAGCGGCCCCGTCCGGGTGAGGGGAAGGACGGCGGCGAAGACGAGCACGCCGATGAGGTTGCCGAGGGTGCGCTGCAGGGCTCGGTTCCAGGAGAGCGTGACGTTGGCCTGGTAGAGGGAGGCCGCGGTGACGATCGCCCAGTAGGGGCGGCCGACTCCGAGAGCCATGGAGACGTATCCGGCAAGGGCGCAGCCGATGAGGGTACGGGCGGCGATGGGCAGCAGCGGGGAGCCGGGGGCGAGCGCGCGCAGCAGTGCCCGGCGGGCGTCGCGGCGGCTGCCGGTCCCCTGGGCGGCGCGTTCGGCGTCGATCCCGAAGAGCTCCTCGGCGGTGCCGGGTGCGGGCGGCGGGGTCGGGACGGGTCCACGGGCCCGGGTCTGATCCGCCCAGGCACGCAGTCGGTCGGGGTCGGCGGTGCGGGACCCCAGGGCAGCTTCGGCGAGGGCGGCTTCGGCGTGCACGAGGAGCCGTTCCAGCGCCCGGCGTACGGGGGTGGGGCGCCCGGCGGCGAGCAGCGTCTGCCAGCCGGCGTGCACGGCGGCGGCCGCAGCGTGCCGGGTTCGGTGTCCCGGGTCGGTGGCGTACGCGGCGGCGGCGTTCAGCGCGCGGGCCGTGGCGCGGCGCTCCGGGCCCTCCCGGCGGATCAGGGCGGGACTGACGGTGACCAGCCAGGAGACCGCGCCCGCCGCCACGGTGAGCGCGAGGTGCCCGGGCACCTGGCCGAGGTGCTGCGGGGTGAAGAGGGCGGCCGAGGCGACGAACGTGAAGATCACATGCCCGGGAGGCCCGATGCGGGTGGCGTCGCAGAGCGCCTTCTGCCCGGCTGCGAGGAGTGCGCCGACGGCGATCAGTACGGCCGTCGAGTCGGTGAGCGAGGCCGTGACCAGGGAGATCGCAAGGCCGGCGAGCATGCCGAGGACGACTCCCGCGACGATACGGGCGCGGCGGGCGTACGGAAGGTTGTGGCCGTACAGCGCACAGAGCGAACCGGCCATCGTGTACATGACGAGGTCGAGCCGGTCGAAGGCGAAGAGCGCCAGGTTCGGCACGGCGGAGGCGACCACCACACTCAGCGCCGGCTTGAACCACACGTCCGAGGGGCGGGCCAGGCGCAGGGCGGGGGCCAGCGGAAGTCTACGGATGAAGGGCTGCCGGGTTCGCATGGTTGTATCACTCACTCAAATACATTAGCAGGTATTACACCCGTAAAACACTTCCCATCGGACCCGTCGCCCGGATGGCCCGGCTCCACGGCCGGTCGTAGGTTTCGGAGAGACCCGCACACGCGCGTCCATGGAGAAACAGAGGGAACGCAATGAAACTCTCCGAACCGGTGCCCGGCGGTCCCTGCTGGATCGAGCTGAGCACCCCGGACATCCCGGCGGCCACCTCGTTCTACGCGGCGCTTTTCGGCTGGCGCTGCGAGACCGACCCGCGCGAGGAGGCCGGCGGCTACACGATGGCGCACCTCGGAACTGCGCGCGTCGCCGCCCTCAGCCCGGTCTACCAGCCGGGACAGCCGCCCGCCTGGACGGTTTCGTTCGCCACCGAGGACACGGACGCCACGGTGGAGAAGGTGACTTCGGCGGGCGGCTCCCTGCTGGTCGGCCCGATGGACGTCTTCGACCAGGGGAGATTCGCGGTCGCCGCTGACCCGTCCGGCGCGGTGTTCTCACTCTGGCAGGGCAGGGCCTTCGCGGGCGCCGAACTGCTGAACGCACCCGGGGCGCTCGGCTGGGTCGAGCTCGTCACCCGGGAGGCCGATCCCGCACTCTCCTTCTACCCGGCGGTCTTCGACTGGACGGTCACCGCGTCGAAGACCTACCCGCAGTGGGGCGTGGACAACGCGGACTTCGGCGGTCTGCTGGTGATGGACGACAGGTTCCCTCCCGAGGCGCCGCCGAACTGGCTCCCCTACTTCGCCGTGGCCGACGTCGACGCAACCGCGGCGACCGCGCAGGGCGCAGGTGGCGAGCTGCTGATGCCGCCGACGGACGTCCCGGACGGCCCGCGGATTGCGGTGGTACGTGACCCGCAGGGCGCGGTGTTCGGGATCCACCGGGCAGGCGACGAGGGCTGAGACCGACCGGCACATGGGGGTGGGAGAAGGAGCGGGGCCGGCTGCGTGCAGCTGCACGGCGGAGGATCGAGCCATGGCGGAGCCATGGTGATCGACGACAACGCGGCAGATGTGCGTGCCCGCCCCCGACGGCTCGCGCACCGGCCGCCCCGGCTCGCTGCGGCACGACCCGGTCACCGGCCGGGTCACCGGCCGCGACGGCGTCGGATTCACCGGCTTCGGCCGCGTCCCGACCGACGCCGACGGCCAGTGGGCGGTACGGACCCTGCCGCCGGGCGATGTCCCGTATCTCTCGGTCGCCGTCTTCGCCCGCGGGCTGCTCCACCACCTGTACACCCGGATCTACCTGCGGGCCGCCGACAGCGCCGTACCCGCCGCTGACCCACTGCTGGAGTCGCTGGATGCGGAACGCCGGGCCACACTGATCGCGACGCCCACGGACCGGCGCACCAACCGGTTCGACATCCGCCTGCAGGGCGCCGGCGAAACGGTCTTCCTGGAGTTCACGTGACGTACGAGAGCGATGCCGGCCTGCTCGCCCCCGGGCGGGCCGGCGCCCCCGCCGAGGCCAGCACCGGCGACCGCGCCGTCCTGCAGGCGATGCTCGACGCCGAGGCGGCACTGACCCGCGCCCAGTCCGCATGCGGTCTCGCCCCGGCGGAGGCCGGGCGGGCGGTGACGCAGGCGGCGGACGCCGACCGCTTCGACGTACGGGACCTGGCGCTCCGGGCACGCTCCGGCGGCAACCCGGTCATCCCCCTGGTCGCCGACCTCACGGCAGCGGTACCCGAGGAGGTGCGGCCGTATGTGCACCGGGGTGCCACCAGCCAGGACATCCTGGACACTGCGGCGATGCTCGTCGCCTCACGCACACTGGCCGGGGTGCTCGACGATCTGGTGCGGGCGGCGGACGAGCTGGCGCGGCGTGCCGCCGCGCACCGCGACACACCGATGGCGGGCCGTACGCTCACGCAACACGCCGTGCCGACCACATTCGGGCTCAAGGCCTCCGGGTGGCGTGCACTGATCCTCGACGCGCGGGACCGGCTGGCTTCCGTACGGGATTCCCTCCCCGCCCAACTCGGAGGTGCGGCGGGAACCCTGGCCGCCTTCTCCGCCTTCTCCGCCTTCTCCGTCGAGGAGAAGAGCGCGGACGGACTCGCCCTCGTCGCCGCGTACGCACGCGAACTCGGCCTGGTGGAACCGGTATTGCCCTGGCACACCCTGCGCACCCCGGTCGCCGATCTCGCCGGGGCGCTCGCCTTCACTGCGGGCGCGCTCGGCAAGACAGCGGCCGATGTGCTCACGCTGTCCCGTACCGAGATCGGCGAGGTCAAGGAGGGCCAGGTCGGCGGTTCGTCCGCCATGCCGCACAAGGCAAATCCCGTGCGCGCCACACTGATCGCGGCCGCCGCCCGCCGGGCGCCCGGCCTGGCGGCCACGCTGTACGGCTCGCTGGCCGCCGAGGACGAGCGGCCCGCCGGGGCGTGGCACGCCGAGTGGGAGCCGCTGCGCGATCTTCTGCGGCTCGTCGGCGGCGCCGCGCGGGACGGCGCCGAACTCGCGGCGGGACTGCGGATCGTCCCGTACGCCATGCTGGAGAACCTCCACCTCACCGACGGTCTGATCGTCTCGGAGCGGCTGGCCGCCGCCTTCGCCGAACGCATCGGCCGGGCCCGCGCCAAGGACGTCCTGGCGGGCGCGGCGGACCGGGCCCGGTCCGAGACGACCGACCTGTCCGATGTGCTCTTCGACGTCCTGGACGAGGAGCCGGAGCTCGCCGGTCTCGATCTGGCCGAACTGACCGACCCCGCCCGGTACACCGGATCCGCGGGCCCCCTCACCGACCGCGCACTGGACCGCCGCTGACTTTCCCGCCCGACCGCCTTCTGCGCCACCTTCCGTCGATCCGGCCACGACGATCGCAGGCGCGGCGGAGTTCAGCGCGGAGTCACCCAGCCCGGCGCCCAGGTCCCTGCGGCGTCGTGGCCGGCCGCTGTGGCGGCGAGGTGGGCGCGGAGGGTGGCCAGCGCCGGGTGGGGGTTGTCGCGGTGCCAGAGGAGTGAGTGCGGGTAGACGGGTGTCGGGTCGGTGACCGGGATGCGGCGCAGGCCGTGGCCGGCTGGCCAGATGAGGCGGGTGTGCTCGCCCATGAAGGTGGCGAGGGCCGGGGTGTCGGCGATGGTGTCCAGGAGCGCGTCGGAGCCGAAGTTGGGGCCGGTCGCTTCGATGGTGAGGCCGAACTCGGCGACGAGGTCGTCGTAGTAGGCGCCCCACTCGGTACCGGGGACGATGCCGGGCATCCAGATCCGGTGTCCGGCGAGCTGGGCGAGGGTCGCCGACCGGGCGCCCGCCAGCGCGTGGGCGGGGCCGGTGAGGAGCTGGAGCGGCTCGTCGAGGACCCGGACGGACTCGATGTCCGTGGGAAGGGGCCGGCCGGGCGCGGCGACGGCGCGGAAGGAGGCGTCGATCGCACCGGACCGGATGGCGGCGACGGCCGTCTCGATGTCGAACAACATCACCACGTCGAGGTCGATCTCGGGGTGCGCGCGGTGGAAGTCGCGCATCAGGCCCGAACCGCGCCTGACGGGCCGTCATCGGCGGCGTCCGACATCCCCGACCTGACCACCGTGGAACCGCTGCTGCTCACCCGCGGCTGTGCGACATCCCGTGAGTGGCCAGATGGACGATGTGGGGCGGTACGGGGACGTGCTCCGAGAGCGCGGGGTCCGGTTCCGGTTCGCCCCATTCTGTACGCATGGGGAGAACGCCCGCCCATAGGCCCAGTTCGGCGTCGGGTCCGTCGCCGTCGTCCGGCGGGCCGGTGCGCACTTTGACGGAGGCCTCGTCGAGAGGGAGCGCCAGCAGTGCGGTCGCCGCGAGTTCCTTGCGGTCGGGGAGGCGTGCGTAGCCCCACTGGCCCGCGGCGACGTGCTCGGTGAGGCAGCGCAAGCCGTAGAGCTTCTCCTCTGGGTCGGTCACGGCTCGCGGTATGCCGTAGATCATCGCGCTGCGGTAGTTGACCCCGTGCTCGAACACCGAGCGCGCCAGGACGAGGCCGTCGACGTGCGTGACGGTCAGGCACACCGACGCGTTCGGCGCGGCGAGCAGGCTCCGGCTTGCCACGGAGCCATGAAAATAGACCGTGCTCCCATCCGCTCCGTACACGGTCGGGACCACCATCGGGGCGCCGTCGACGACCACGCCGAGATGACACAGGAACCCCGCGTCCAGAATGGCGCCGAGATCTGCGCGGCTCCGGCTGCCCTGCTCCCGCAGGCGTCGATGGCGGGTGCGCTCCGTGACCGGCAGGAGGGTACCTGATGTTTCCTCAGTCATGCTGGCAGACGCTATCGATGTTGGCGATTTCAAGCCACTGATCTGACGATATTCGTTGGGAGTGACTTGTTTCACAACGGATACGGTTGCCGGGATGAAGACCGACCGGCACATGGGGGGCGGGAGGAGGAGCGGGGCTGGGTGCGCGCGGCGTGCGCCCACCAGGGATTACGGGACAGCCCTAGCGTGCGTGCCAGACGCCGCCCGGCAGGCGGGACTTTCGAAGCACGCCCTAGGATCGCGTCGGCGCGTCAGTGGTCCGTGGAGCTCGCAGCTCGGCCAGGTGATCGGCGATGACGGCGCGCAGCACGTCGGGGGTGTCGACGTCCGGGCGCATGGCGGCGTGCACGGCGAGCCCGTCCAGCAGGGCATGGAGCCGGGCGGCCTCCCGCTCCGGGTCGCGGCCGGGACCGATGAGGCCGGCCACCAGACCGCGGCAGCCCGCGCGGAGCATGTCGTACCCCTCGTCGCGCAGGGCCCGCAGCTCGGGGTCCGTCATGGCGCGGGCGGTGAAGGCCAGCCACACCTCGTTCTCCGCTCGCCGCTGGTCGTCCAGCGGCAGCAACTCCGCGAGTACACGCGCGGCATGCTGCCGCGGGTCGCCACCCGAGGGCAGTGCCGCGACCCGCTGCTCGATCCCGTCGATGACCATCCGCAGCGCGAAGGTCATCAGCTCGGACTGGCTCGCGAAGTAGTGCCTCAGCGAACCCATCGAGAGACTTGCCTCCCGGGCCACGTTGCGGACCGAGGCATGCTCCAGTCCGTCGCGCCGGACCACCCGCCATACCGCTTCAGCCAGCTCTCTGCGACGGACCCGGGGATCGACCACCTTGGGCATGGACCTTTTATAGCACAGTCGTGCTACATTCGGCCCAGACGCTTCATGGCACGGTCGTGCTAAATAAATCGCGGAGGCTCCCATGCAGCTCACCCGCCCCACCACCGCCCCTGAATCCGACTCGGCCCACCGCAAGCCCTTGCTGCGCTCACGGGCCCTATGGGCAGCCGCCCTCGGCTGGCTGGCCGTGAACGCGCTCGTCGTCGCCGTCGCAGGGGACCGATTGCCCTTTGCCTGGGCATCCAGCACCGGGCAGAAGACCGCTGACCACCTCCTGGAAGCCAACGTCGGTCTCGTCGAGGTTCTGCTGCTGATCACCCTCGTCGGTCTGCTCACTCGCCGACGGCCCCGGCCCGACCTCGCCGCCCGAACTCCCGAGCGCGCCCAGACGCTGCGCGAGACCCTCCTGCTGCTGGCCTACGGAGCGGCCGGACTCGCCTTCGGATACGCCCTCGCCCGCTCTCTCGGCTGGCACCCCTTCGGCCTTCACCTCGCCGGCACGCTCTACGGCACCCGCGAACACGTCACCCCGACCGAGGCCGTCACCTGGGCGCTCTACAACGTGATCGTGTACGCCCTCGTACCTCTGCTGTACTTCCGCCGTCGCTATACCGCCGAACAGCTCTGCCTGCGCTCAGCCGACCGCAGGGCCGACACCGTCCTGGTCGCCGTCGTGCTGGTCGTCGAGTCGGTCGTGCAGTTCCTGGCACTCGAACCCGAGACCCTCGAACTGGGCGGCCGCCGGCTGCTCGTGGGCCTGCCACTCACCTTCACGCTCTACCTCGCCGGCGCGGTGCTCCCCGCCATGATCTTCATCTACGCGATTCTGCTCCCCCGCGTGCTCAAGCTCACCGGCTCGACCGCCGCCACCGTGGTCGCGGGCGGCCTCGCCTACGCCGCCCTCCACCTGTGGGACGCCTGGACGCGGTTCGGCTCGCTCGAAGACGCGCTGCTGTCGGGGGCCTTCCTCCTTCTCACCTATTTCGCCCCAGGCATGATGAAGGCGGTGCTCACCCTGCGCACAGGCAACGCCTGGGTCCACGTCTGGGCCTACCACGCCCTGGCCCCGCACACCCTGGCGGACACCCCTCATGTGGTGCACATCTTCCGCGTCTAGGTCCTGTCCACGTGGTGATCTTCGCGATGGCTTCGGGGGCGTCCACCTATGCCCCCCTCCCGCCGGGGCATCGACGCGGGGCCGCACCGTCCGACGACATGTGTGCACGCCTGCGCCCCCATACGTGAACGTACGGGGGCGCAGGCTGCCACGTACGGCAGGACCCCGTCAGCCGAGGCCGCGGTCGTCCTGCTTCAGGGCCGTGTCCACGGTCAGGGCCGTCGCCAGGACGAGGCTGAGCAGCGGTTCGGGCAGCTGGTAATGGATCTGCAGCACGTAGTTGTCCGCCGTCGTGAACATCGTCTTCGCGAGGCCTTCCCAGGTCTTGGTGATCCGGGCGATCTCGGCGTCGTTGTGGTCGACGATCGCGAAGTTCCAGGCGCGCCAGTTCTCCGCCCTGATGGCACCGACCTGCCGGCCGTCCACCATGATGGCGAAGTTGATCTTGCCCATGAAGTTCTGCTGCACGATCTCGCCGACCGGCTGCCCGTCCGGGCGCTGCACGACGACCCGGGACTTGATGAGCTTCGCCGGCCGGGTCAGCAGCAGCTGCGGCTGCCCGTACGCGTCACGGATCTCCAGCTTGTGGGTCAGAAACTGATCGACGCTGGAGGCGAACCGCAGCACCTTGCGCAGCGCGCTCTGGCCGACCTCGATGACCGAGCCGATCGTGTTGCCCTGCTGATCGAAGACGCGGTACTCGTTCGTCAGCTCGATCAGCTTGGCCTTCTGGTTCACGACCAGGACCTGCTGATTGAAGAGCGTGGCACCGCCGGGAGCCGCACCCTGCTGATGCTGGGTGGCCGCCTGCTGGTGGGGCACCTGGACCTGAGCGGGAGCCTGCGCGGGCGCCTGGGGCTGAGCCGGAGCCTGGGGCTGCTGCCCGCTGGCCGGGTTCGTGTGCTCGGTCCACTGGGAACCGTCCCAGTAGCGCAGCAATTGGGGCGCGCCGTGCGGATCCGGATACCAGCCCGCAGATACGTTCGAATGCGTTGTCACCGGGGCACACTATCCCGCCGATCCGGCAGAGCGCGCCCCGCTCCTTCTCCCACCCCCCATGTGCCGGTCGGTTTCAATAACATCCCGCACTCATTGAAACTTCACGCACTGAGTAAGATGCCGGGGATGACCAGACTCAGTGAACGGACCGGCCGACGACGGGACGGCGCCCGCGCGTCGGCCGTTCTCGGCTGGCTGCTCATCGTGGTGACCATGGTCTCGTGCTGTTCGCTCGCCAAGATGGGCACGACCGCACACCACGCCACGGCCCGAACCGCGACCGCGGCGCCGGCCCTGACTCCGGTCCCGGCCTCTGCTGCGCGGATCGTCGTGGCCGTCGCTTCGGAGGACCGGGGCGTCAGCAGTTCCTGCCATGGCGTCTCGGAGCACGCGACGCCCGTCGTGATGCCCGCCCAGGCCGCACCTGTCGCGCTCCCCGGCTCGGCGGTCACCGCTCCGGTCGGCCCCCTCGTCGGCGCCGCCGGCATCCGCGGCCCCTCCAACGACGCCGTGGGCACCGTCGACCATCTCCGCCTTCAGGTTCAACGCATTTAGAAGCAGGGCCCGTTCTCCCGCCCTGCCCTCTTTCCGTACATCGTGTTGAACCCGAGGACTCTCCATGGCTTCCGCCAAGAAGCAGAACACACCTGCCGCCGCGCGCCGCGCCAAGCTCGAGGAGGCCCGCCGCAAGGAGCGGGCCCGCGAGCGCAGGAACCGCATCATCACCATGTCCGCCTCCATCGCCGTCGTCGCCGCACTCGTCGCGGGCGGCGGCTATCTGATGTCCGCAACCGACAAGCAGGACCGGGCCGAGGAGAAGGCCAAGTCCTCGCCCGTCCAGGGCGAGCGGAGCTGGGACAAGCTCGCCCGGGACCATGTCGAGAAGCCGGTCGACTACCCGATGAACCCGCCGGTCGGCGGCGACCACAACCCCGTCTGGATGAACTGCGACGCCGACGTCTACACCGAAGCGATCCCGAACGAGAACGCCGTCCACTCACTGGAGCACGGCGCGGTCTGGGTCACGTACAACGACAAGGCGCAGCCTGCCGACATCAAGAAGCTCGCGGACCGCGTCGCCAAGACCCCGTACTCGCTCATGAGCCCTGTGAAGGACCAGGACGCCCCGCTGATCCTCAGCGCCTGGGGCAAGCAAGTCAGGGTGAAGGGCGCGACCGACGCACGCGTGACGCAGTTCTTCACCAAGTACGTCCAGGGTCCGCAGACACCGGAGCCGGGCGCCGCCTGCACCGGCGGGATCGCCAAGTGACGTCCTCGGTCCGCGCGCCGCGGCCGATGGTGCTGGCGGGTGCTGCGGTGCTGCTGCTGGCCCTGGGGCTGGTGGCACTCATGCTCGTACGGCCGTCCTCGTCGCCCCTCGCGCAAGGAGCGGCCCGGTCGGCCCCGCCCGCGGAGACATCGGTCGATGTGGGGTTCGCACGTGACATGTCGATCCACCATCAGCAGGCGGTCGAGATGTCGTTCATCGTCCGGGACCGGACGTCCGACGAGGACGTGCGGCGGCTCGCGTACGACATCATCAACACGCAGGCCAATCAGCGCGGCATGATGCTCGGCTGGCTGGAGATGTGGGGCCGCGCCAAGAGCTCCGGTCGACCGCCGATGGAGTGGATGGGTCACACCGTCGCCCCGCGGGGCGACGGTTCGCTGATGCCGGGCATGGCGACCGACACCGAGCTGGACGCGCTGCGGACGGCGAAGGGCAAGGACGCCGAGGTGCGGTTCCTCCGCCTGATGACCGTGCACCACCGGGCCGGTGCGGAGATGGCTCAGGCGGCGGCCGACGCGGCGGGCACGGACGAGATCAGGAGTCTGGCGGCGGGCATGGTCCTGGGCCAGCAGTCGGAGATCAGGCTGATGGCCGACATGCTGAAGGAGCGCGGCGCCACGGCATGAGCCCGTCGGCCGGGGCGTGGTGGTCCCGTGTACATGTGTACGCGGCCACCACGCCCCGGTTGACGCGGTCCGGGGGACGACGACCGGCTGTGGACGCGCCGGGGCTGCGTTCCGTCTGCGGGCCGACCTCGAGTGTGCATGTGTCGCTGCGGCGAACGGCACGTCGGCGACCACACCCGGTCACCCCGGGGTCGCGGTCCGCACCTCGAACACGGCGGGTTCCGCCGCTTACGACCTCGCCCACGAGCGGCAGTGGGAGAAGGAGCGGTGTCTGGGACCTTCGAATCCAAGGCGGAGGAGGGAGTCGGATGGGGTCTCCCCTGCTCGAACGCAGCTGAGAGCTTGGGGAAGGAGCGTCGACAATTGACGACAACGCCGGAGACGGAGGTCCCGGACACCGCGACGCTGCTGACAATCGTGGGCGAGGTCGTTACTGCGAGGTGAGCCGGTGCCCGCTCCGGACCGTACTGACGTGCGCAATCGCATAGGCTCAGCAGCGACATGAAGAGCAACCTCACGACGCTGGGGCCCAAGGCCGACAAGGACACCGTGCGACGGAGCAACCTCAGCCTGGTGCTGCGGGCCGTCCGTGACGAGGGCGAGCGCGAGGCGACCAGGGCCGGGGTGGCCGCACGCGTGGGGCTGACCCGTGCCGCCGTGTCCTCGCTGGTCGAGCAACTGCTCGACAGCGGGTTCCTCACCGAGTCCGGCAAGACGTTCAGCGGGCAGGCCGGGCGCCCCGGCACCGCACTCAAGGTGGCGCGCACCGGCCCCGCCGGGCTCGGCGTCGAGGTCAACATCGACTACGTGTCGGTCTGTGTCGTGGACCTGGCGGGCACCGGCCGGGTCCGGCTGACGGAACACCTCGACAACCGGGGCGCTCCGCCCGCCGAGGTGCTGGCACGAGCGGCCCGGATCGCGGCCCGCACCCTGGATTCGGCGGCCGAACAGGAGCTGTTCCCGGTCGGGGTGGCCCTGGCGCTGCCCGGACTGGTGTCCGGCGGCACGGTGCGCCAGGCGCCCAACCTGGGCTGGAATCAGGTTTCGGCGGAGGAACTCTTCGCCGCGTCACTCGCCGCGCTGCGCCCCGACCAACCGGAACTGCCGGTGAGTTCGGAGAACGAGGCCAATCTGGCGGCGCTGGCCGAGCTCTGGTTCGGCGGGCTCGACGAGATCCGCAGCTTTCTGTATCTGACAGGCGAGATCGGCGTCGGTGGCGCCCTGGTCATCGACGGTGAACTGCTGCGCGGTGCGCACGGGTTCGCCGGTGAGATCGGGCATGTGGTGGTGGACGCGCAGGGGCCGGAGTGCCGGTGCGGTTCGCGCGGCTGTCTGGAGCAGTACGCGGGACAGGCGGCGCTGCTGCGGGCGGCCGGGATCGAGGAGACCGGCAGCGGCATCGGGGTGGCCGAGCTGGAGCGGCGCGCCCGGGGCGGGGACGGACAGGCCATGGCCGCCGTGGCGGAGGCGGGCCGGATGCTGGGGCGGGTGCTGTCCGGGGCGGTGAATCTGCTCGACCCGGACGCGGTGGTGCTCGGCGGGATATACCGGGGCCTGATGCCGTGGCTGTCGCCGTCCGTCGACGAGGAGCTGACGGACCGGGTGGTGTCCGGGCTGTGGTCCCCGCGCGGCGGCCGGCTGCGCGCCTCGTCGGTCGCGGGCGACGCGGCACGGGGTGCGGCGGCGCTGGTGATGCAGGACGTACTGACCGACCCGGTGGCGTACGCGGCGCGGGTGGCGGGCTAAGACCGGAGCCGGGCCGCGCCCGCCTGACACAGGTACGACCCGGACTCCCACGCGGGGGCGGACCTGCCTGACACAGGCACGGCCCCGCAGCATCCGCCCGTGCTGTCAGCGGACCCCGAGAAGGTGGTCCATCGCCAGCTGGTCCAGCACCTCGAACGCCATGCCGCGCGCGGCCGCCGCGTTCACGTCGAAGTCCTCGAACGCCGAGCGGTCGGCCAACAGCCCCGCCACGCCGTCCTCGGCCGTCGGCCGGGCCAGCTCGTCGAGCCGGGACGCGCGGAGCGCCTCCTGGACCGCCGGGTCGGCACGGAAGGCGGCAGCGCGCTCCTTGAGGATGAGGTAGTTGCGCATGCAGCCCGCGGCCGACGCCCAGACACCGTCGTAGTCCTCGGTCCGCGGCGGCTTGAAGTCGAAGTGGCGCGGGCCCTGGTAGCCGGCGGTCTCCAGCAGGTCGACGAGCCAGAACGCCTGGCGCAGGTCACCGGCGCCGAAGCGCAGGTCCTGGTCGTACTTGATGCCGGACTGGCCGTTGAGGTCGATGTGGAAGAGCTTGCCCGCCCAGATGGCCTGCGCGATGCCGTGCGGGAAGTTCAGCCCGGCCATCTGCTCGTGGCCGGTCTCCGGGTTGACGCCGACGAGTTCCGGGCGCTCCAGGCGCTCGATGAAGGCGAGGGCGTGGCCGATGGTCGGCAGCAGGATGTCGCCGCGCGGCTCGTTCGGCTTGGGCTCGATGGCGAACTTCAGGTCGTACCCCTGCTCGGCGACGTAGTCACCGAGCAGGTCGAAGGCCTCCTTCATCCGGTCGAGAGCGACCCGGATGTCCTTCGCCCCGCCCGACTCGGCGCCTTCGCGGCCGCCCCACGCCACATAGGTGGTGGCGCCCAGCTCGACGGCGAGGTCGATGTTGCGGAGGGTCTTGCGCAGCGCGTACCGGCGTACGTCCCGGTCGTTGGCGGTGAACCCGCCGTCCTTGAAGACGGGGTGGGTGAAGAGGTTCGTCGTCGCCATCGGCACCACGAGCCCGGCCGCGTCCAGCGTCTGCCGGAACCGCTTCACGATGCTCTCGCGCTCGGTGTCCGACGAGCCGAACGGGATCAGGTCGTCGTCGTGGAAGGTCACCCCGTACGCACCCAGCTCGGCGAGGCGCTGCACGGTCTCGACGGGGTCGATCGCCGCGCGGGTCGCGTCGCCGAACGGGTCGCGCCCCTGCCAGCCCACGGTCCACAGGCCGAAGGTGAACTTGTCCCCCGGAGTGGGCTTGAAGCGTTCCGTCATGGTCCGACCACCTTCGGTGCCATCGGGTCCACGGCCGGTGGAGGCCGCCGAATCCCTATTTGTTCAGTGCCATGACTAATCATGCATGGCGCCGGACGGAGACGTAAACCCCCCACCACGGAGTGTCGAGGGCGACCCCTGTTCCGAGCCGGCTCGATCGCGTAATTTGTTTTCCGTACGATCAAATGGATCGTGCCGGCCCTCCCGCCCACCGTGGCCCCCACACCGCGAGAATGAGGTATCCCCATGCCGCCGCGTACCGTCGTCATCGGTGTGGACAGCTCCACCCAGTCCACCAAGGCGGCCTTCGTCGACGCCTCAACCGGCCGGCTGCTCGCCGTCGGGCGCGCCCCGCATGTCGTCACGGGCGAGGCGGGGGCCCGCGAGACCGACCCCGCGGTGTGGTGGCAGGCGCTGTGCACCGCCGTCGCCGCCGGCCTGAAGGAGTCCGGCGTGCCCGCCGCGACCGTCACCGGCATCGCGGTCGCCGGTCAGCAGCACGGCCTGGTCGCCCTCGACCGTACGGGCCGCCCGCTGCGCCCGGCCCTGCTGTGGAACGACACCCGCTCCGCCCCGCAGGCCGCCACCCTCACCGCCGCGCTGGGCGGTGCGGACGCCTGGACGGCCCGCACCGGATCGGTTCCGGTGGCTTCGATGACCGCGTCGAAGTGGCAGTGGCTGCGGGAGAACGAGCCGGAGACCGCCGCCGCGACCGCCGCGATCCGTCTCCCCCACGACTTCCTCACCGAACGGCTGACGGGCTCGGCCGTCACCGACCCCGGCGACGCGTCGGGCACCTGCTGGTACTCCACCGCCACCGGCGCGTACGACCCCGAGCTGCTCGAACTGCTCGGCCTGAATGCCGCGTTGCTGCCCGAGGTGGCCAAGACGGGTGCGTCCCGCGCCGGTTCGCTGACCGGCGAGGCGGCGCAGGCGCTCGGCCTGCCGGCCGGGATCGCCGTGGCGGCGGGCACGGGCGACAACATGAGCGCCGCCGTCGGCCTCGGTCTCGGCGACGCCGGACTGCTGGACCATCCCGTTCTCAGCCTCGGCACCTCGGGTACGGTCTTCGCCGCCTCCCGGACCCGGCCCGCATCGGCCGCGCTCTCCGGTTTCGCCGCGGCCGACGGCACGTACCTCCCGCTGGCCTGCACGCTCAACTGCACCCTCGCCGTGGACAAGGTCGCCGCCCTGCTCGGTCTGGACCGCGACGACGCGGCGCCCGGCGGCGAGGCGGTACTCCTCCCCTATCTCGACGGCGAGCGGACCCCCGATCTGCCCACCGCCTCCGGCCTGCTCACCGGACTCCGGCACGACACCGCCCCGCAGCAACTGCTCGGCGCCGCCTACGAAGGCGCGGTCGTCACCGTACTGCGCGCCCTGGACGAGCTCCTGCGGGCCTGCGGGCTCGACCCGGCCGACCGCGAGGTCGCCGCCCGCCCGCTGCGCCTGATCGGCGGCGGCGCGCAGGGGCGCACCTGGGTGGAGACGGTACGACGGCTGTCGGGGCGGCCCGTGATCGTGCCTGGCAGCGGCGAACTGGTGGCTCTGGGAGCGGCCGCGCTCGCCGCGGCGGCGGCCTGCGGTGAGGACCCCGTCACGATCGCCACCGGCTGGCATGCCGCCGGAGAATCCGAGGCGGACACCGAACTTCCGCCCATGGAACGGGACATGAACACCTGGAATCAGGTCAACTCGGTGCTGGAGCGGGCCGCCGGGCCTCTGCTCGGCGGGGAGCGGTAGCCGCCCCGTCGCCACATCCTGCAACCACCACTGACTGACTGTCACTCGACCCCGTAGATCCGGGACAACAGCATCCCGGCAGCCCCGGACCGGTTTGGGGGTGGCATGTGATCTTCACTAGTATCCGGCGATGATCATAAGAAGAAGGCTGACGGTCGGAGTGGGCATCCTGCTCGCCACCCTGACCGCCGGGCTCGGCACGGCCCTCCCCGCCGCCGCCGCTGAACCCCCCACCAAAGCCTCCCCCAAGGTCGAGCTGGTGCTCGACGTCAGCGGTTCCATGCGGACCCGTGACATCGACGGCAAGTCCCGGATGGCCGCGGCGAAGCAGGCGTTCAACGAGGTCCTGGACGCGGTGCCGGAGCAGGTGCAGCTCGGCATCCGGACCCTCGGGGCCGACTACCCGGGCGACGACCGGAAGGTCGGCTGCAAGGACACCAAGCAGCTCTACCCGGTCGGCCCGCTCGACCGGGTGGAGGCGAAGACCGCGGTCGCGACGCTGGCCCCCACCGGCTGGACCCCGATCGGGCCCGCCCTGCTGGGCGCCGCCGACGATCTCGAAGGCGGCGACTCCACCCGCCGGATCGTGCTGATCAGCGACGGCGAGGACACCTGCGGCCCGCTCGACCCGTGCGAGGTGGCGCGCGACATCGCCGCCCGCGGCATCCACCTCGTCATCGACACGCTGGGCCTGGTGCCGAACACCAAGATCCGCGAGCAGCTGACCTGCATCGCCGAGGCGACCGGCGGCACCTACACCGCCGTTCAGCACACCGATGAACTCTCCGGCCGCGTCAAGCAGCTGGTGGACCGGGCCGCCGAGCCCGTCGTCACCCCCGTGGCCACCGAAGGCGCGGACAGCTGCTCCGCCGCGCCTCAGCTCAAGCCGGGTCTCTACACCGACCGCGAGAAGTTCGGCGAGCACCGCTGGTACCGGGTGGATGTACTGCCCGGCCAGGAGCTGCGCGCCTCGGTGAGCGTGTCCGCGGACCGCGCCGTCAACAACGACTACGGCGTGCTGCTGCGCGCGGTGACCGCCCACGGCCGCGAGATCGTCAGGGGTTCGGAGTCCGGCACCGGTCGCACCGATGCGATCTCGGCCGGCCTGCGCTACCCCAAGCCCGAGCAGGACGGCACGGACAGCGAGGACGCGCCGGCCGCGGAGACCGTCTGTCTGCAGCTCAGCAACTCCTTCTCGGCCCCCGCCTCGGTGAAGACCTCACCGGGCATGCCGGTCGAGCTGACCGTCGACGTCGTGGACGCGCCGGACGACGCGGCCGATGCCGCCGCGTTCGGTCTCGGCCGCGGCTGGTGGCTCCTGGGCGTACTCGTCCTGACCGGACTGATCGCGGGTCTGCTCTTCGGCTGGATCTCGCGCTGGCGCATCGCCGTATGGAGGACCACCTGATGGTGCGTACACGACGGGTACTCGCGGGTGCCCTGCTGGCCGGGACGGCCCTGTTGACGTCGGCGGGGTCGGCCGCGGCCGACGACCCGTCGGCGAGCCCCAGCCCGAGCGCCTCCGACGGCGGTACGGGACCCACCGAGGCCGGCACCACCTTTCGTACCGCGACGGTGATCCAGCCCGGCCAGCGCGCCACCGCCGGGGCGTCCACGGGTGACTACCTGTACTGGGTGTTCCCGGCCGACGCGGGAGAGCGCGCGACCGTCAAGGCGACGGTCACCCTGCCCGGGTCCGCCACCCGGCACGGCGCCTCGACCTGGCAGGTCGATGTGTACGACGGGCTGCGGCGCCGGCAGGCCTGCATGTACGGACACCAGACCAGGAAGGCGGCCGCCGACGCGTCGACCGTCGAACTCTCCTGCGTCCTGCGGACCGTTCACGCCTGGTCCGAGCCGTGGGCGAACGACCCGCTGCCGGGCAACTATTACGTGCGCCTGACGGTCGTCGACCTGCCGTCGGCCGACCTCGGGCAGCCGGTGCAGACCGCCGTCGAGGTGACGGCGGCCGACCGGGGCGGCGCCCATGACGTCGACGGCAAGCTGAGCGAGCCCCTGGTGCCCGGCGCGTCCTCGGCACAGCAGACGGCGGACGGCACCTCATCCGACGGCGAATCCACGACCCGGGTCTCGCTCAGCAGCGAGCCGAACGACGGCTGGGCCTCCGGCTGGTGGACGGACCGCTGGATCTGGACCGTGGGCGGCGGCGTACTCGGCGCACTCGCAGCCATGTTCGGCTACTCCCTCACCCGCGGCAACGGCCGCCCGTCCCGGGTCCCGCCGGGCGCCTGACCCGCCCGGCCGCGAATCGGCCCTCATGCACGGCGCCTTCGCCCCACACCGGTGGGGCGGGGGCGCCGCGGCGTGTCCCCCGGCCGAGCCGTCCGGTGCATGCCGATGTCCGGACGGTCGCCCATCGTCTCCGTCACGTGGGGGACGGAACAGCGCGCGGGATCCCGGTACGCGTCACCGCCGTTCCGATCGCACATCCGCAACGAGACCCGGATACCCTCGACAACTCACGTACTCCACAAGGCCGATGGAGTCATCGACCCTGCGGCACCCCGGAGTCCAGCCACGTCGCCGCGTACCGGATACCGGTGCGCCACCAGGGAGCGGAGACCATTCATGTCCACGGAGACCGGCCCGGCCGCCGATGCCGAGCCGCGCGGCCACGTGCCCGTACCGGGCCCGAAGGGGCTGCCTTTCCTCGGGAATCTGCCGCAGTTCGGGAAGGACCCGCTGAAGTTCTTCGAGCGGCTGTGCGGATACGGGGACATGGTGCGATGGCGCTTCGGCCCCCACCCCTGTGTGTTCATCGCCGATCCGGAGTGCATAGGCGAGCTGCTCACCGAGACGGAACGCACCTTCGACCAGCCGACACTGGGCATCGCATTCCGTACCGTGATGGGCAACGGCGTGGTGGTCGCGCGTGGTCCGGACTGGCGGCGGAAGAGATCGCTGGTGCAGCCCTCGGTACGGCCCAAGCAGGTGCGGTCGTACGCGGCGACGATGGCGGGCAGCACGGTGGAGCTCGCGGACACCTGGTCCGGCGGTGAACGCATCGACATCAAACGGGAGATGGCCGCACTCACGCAGAAGATCGCGGTCCGCACCATCTTCGGGGTGGACACTCCGGCGGACGCCGAGGCGATGGGTCGGGCGATGGATGTCGCCCAGCAGGAGATCGGCAAGGAGTTCAGCGGCATCGGCGCCTTGCTCCCCGACTGGGTGCCGACGCCCGGCCGGGCCCGGATCAAGAAGGCCGCCGCGGTCATCGACGCCGAGGTGGGCCGGGTCGTGGCCCGGCACCGGGACGGCGACGGCGAGCGTCCCGACCTGCTGAGCCGGCTGCTGACCGCGGTGGACGAGACCGGCGCACAGCTCACGGACAAGGAGATCCGCGACGAGACCGTCACCCTGTACATCGGCGGGCACGAGACGACCAGTTCCACGCTGGTGTGGGCGTGGTACCTGCTGTCGCGCGATCCGCAGACGCGCGCGGCGCTCACCGAGGAACTGGACCGTGTCCTCGGCGACCGGGAACCGGAGTTCGACGACTACGCGCGGCTGACATACACCCAGGCGGTGGTGAAGGAGACGCTGCGGCTGTACCCGACGATCTGGCTGGTGACCGGAGTCGCCAAGGACGGGGCGCGGATCGGCGGCGTGGACATGCCGAAGGGGACGAGGGTCTGGACCAGCCAGTGGGCGACGCACCGCGACGAGCGGTGGTTCCCGGAGCCCGATGCGTTCCGCCCGGAGCGCTGGGACGCCGACCACGGCGACGACATCGCGGAATACGCCTGGTTCCCGTTCGGTGGCGGACCCCGGGTCTGCCTCGGTACGCGGTTCGCGATGGTCGAGGCGGTGCTGATCCTGGCGGTACTCGCGCGCCGGTTCGAGCTGGACGTGGACCCGGGTGACGTCAACCCCGTACCGACACTGACCCTGCAGCCCGACCGGGACGTGCTGGCCACCGTGCGGGCGCGGTAATTCGGCGGGGAGCGTGTCCGTACGGCGGAACACGCGCGGGCGCGATGTGCCCTCGTCTTCCGCCATACGGCATCCTCGTGCTGAACGAGCAGCCCGGCCCCGGAACGGCGAGTGATCTTGCCGGTTCGGGTCAGGCAGTACCCGACGGTGGAGGATGCGGAACCCGATGACTGACAACTCCGACATGGTGGCCTTTGTCCGGGCCCGCCTGGCCGAGGAGGAACAAGTCGCGCGAGAGGCCGGCGGCGAGCGTTGGCGGTGCCCTGCCGAGGCGCCGGGCGAGGTCCACGACCGGACCGGCGCCATCGCGTTCAGCCTGCGGACGCATGGCTACGACGACCACATCGCCCTGCAGGATCCCGCGCGCACGCTCCGCCGCATCGAGACGAGCAGGGTGCTCCTGGACGAGTACGAGGAGGTCGCCGCCCTGGACGCCGACCGCCCCCTCCACGACTTCCCCTCGGGCCGCGCGGTCGGGCTCGGATTCGTCGTCCGGCAGATGGCGGCGGAGGATGCCGGCCACCCCGACTATCAGGCCAAGTGGCTGCCGCGGTTCACCCACTGACGAGCCCCACGCGGGGGACGGTGACCAAGTTGCGGGACCGCGAGCTGTACGCGACGGGCGTCGGCGTCCTGCCGAGCCGGGGAGTGGCCGACGCCATGAGCGGATCGGTCGGGCCGCCCCGCCCCAGGGCCTCGGCCGGTTCGCTGCCGTACCCGGCTCGCACGCCGTGCGGCCGCGGCTCCGTCCGGTCGCCGCCGGGACACCGCCACGACCGACCGGGCGCGGGGCGCGTCCCCGCGCCCCGGCTCCCTGCTTCCCGCCTCGCCGGCAGACGGTTCACAGCCGTCATAG
Source organism: Streptomyces sp. NPDC051020 (assembly GCF_040683105.1). Classification (NCBI taxonomy): domain Bacteria; kingdom Bacillati; phylum Actinomycetota; class Actinomycetes; order Kitasatosporales; family Streptomycetaceae; genus Streptomyces; species Streptomyces sp. NPDC051020. The sequence continues at coordinate 59,418 of NZ_JBFBCG010000011.1, forward strand.
CGGGCAGGTCGCAACCGGACGGCAGATACTGATCTGGTCCGTCCGCGCCGGCCCTTCGCGGGGACGCGCCGGCCACCCTGCCGCGATCACCGGCCGTCGAGATTCCGGGAGAAACACCATGCGTCTGCGCCCCACCATCGCCTCCGGCTTCACCGTCCCGGCCGCCGCCACCGCCGTGGTTCTGGCGGCCACGGGCGCCACGGCCGCGGTCGGTACCGCGCCCGCCGCCCCTGCGGCAGGCTCTCGGCTCGGCGTGTGCCAGGAGAAGGCCCTCAGTGTGAAGGCCGCGCCCGGCGGTCAGCAGAACGTGGTGCGCATCAGTGTCACCAACCGTGGCAGTCGCAGCTGTGTCGTCGACCGGATCCCGACCATCACCTTCGCGGGGCTGGACGGCTCCGCCCAGGCCGTGCCGCCTGCCGAGAGCGGCCCCTACGTGCTCTCGCGAGGTGAGCGGGCGTATGCCGCCCTCCGTACCGCCGATCCGGCGGGTACCGAGGGGCATGTGGTCGGCAGTGTGAGCGTGGCGGCGGATCCGGCCCACTACGGCGTGACGTTCGGAGCGGCCGGCGTGGGCATGCCCCGGGGGATCCGGGTCTGGGAGCCGGTCACCACGCTCTGGCAGGTGTCGGCGGCCGCCGCATCCAGGGCCCTGGCCCACGGTCTGGGCTGATCGCCGACGGTCGTCCACGATCACGCGGTACGGCCGGCCCGTTCCGTCAGCCGTGACCCGCAGCGTGTCCGCGTCCCGTGTGACGTGGAAGTTCACCGCCGGGACGCCTGCCAGGTCCGGCACCATAACCGGCGAGGCCGTCCTGTACCGGGGCGCTTCCCGCCAGCCATCGGGCGATCTCCGCCCGGTTCCGGGCTCCGCCCTCCTCCAGTATCGCCGCGAACCGCTCGGGCCGGGCCAGCAGGCGTCGGTCCTCGGGGAACAGCGTCGTATGGGCGAGCAGCCAGCCGGCCAGCACGTGCCGGTCGAGGGGGCCGATGCCGCCCAGCTGTGCCGCGTAAGCCTCCAGCGCCGCGCCCGCGTCCCCTGAGACCAACAGCTCGTCCGCCGTCGACGGGGGGCCGGGCTTCTTGCGCAGGTACAGCTGTCCGCGCTCGTCCTGCCAGTGCCCGCGGTCGCCTGCGGGCACGACCACCGGCTCACCGCCCCGCACCGGCTCCGAACCGGAGCGCAACGCCTTGACGAGTGCCTCCTGTTCGACCTTGCCGCAGCGCAGATTGCGCAGTCGCCACTCCACGCGGTGGCTGACCGCCGCTGCCCTGGCCCGGCCCTCCGCCTCCTGGTCCACCGGTTCCCGCAGCCAGCTGTCGACGGTGTCGGACAGGCGTGTGACGAGCCGTCGCCCAGTCACGGTGAGCTCCGCGCGGGTGGCCAGCGTTCGGAGCACCATGCGGGTCTGGAGCCGACGCAGCGCGAAGAGGAACGGTGCGCGTCCTTCGGGGTCAGCCACGTTGTCACCGATCAGGTCGAACCAGAATCCGGTCACTCCGACGAAGGCGTAGGCACCGTGGAGGAGTCCCGGCAGGTGGCGTGGGTCGGAGCGCCAAGGCGCGTAGTGGAGTTCGGTCCGGTCGTCGTCGAGCAGGGGGAACAGATGGAGCAGGGCGCCCAGTTTGCTGTGCTGGAATTCGTGTACAAGGGTTTCCGCCAGGGCGAGCCCGTTCCGGGGGCGGGCCACCACCATGGAGGCGAAGGCGTCGCCGGTGGAGGCGCTGAGCCCGGCGGCCGGAACGGGAAGCGTGTGCGCTCCGTCCTTGGCGCGCCAGGGGACGATCCGGCTGATCTCCTCGGGGCGCAGCCCTCCGGGACCCGCAGCACCGCGTCGCAGAGTCGAGACGGCGTCCCGGAACAGCGCCTGCCAGGAGCGCAGTTCGCCGGGATCAAGCCGGCCCGGGGCGATCGGTTCGTCCAGGTCGCGGTAGGGATCGAGGTCGTCGAGCTGCACGCCACGGGCCCCGGGCCCGACGAGCAGCGTGTGCACCGGCCACCACGACGCGGATTCCGGGTCGGTGAGCGGCCGCACGACGACGTCGCCACCGTGCGGCCCGTCACGGCCCTCACTGCGAAGGGTGACCGTCCCTGCGGATACCACGGCACGGACCGTGTGGAAGTCGTCCTGGACGGGTTCCGGGAGCCGGACCAGCCCAAGCGTCGGCAGACTCACGGCCGCGCCCCGGGCAGGCAGCAGCAGCTCGGAATCCGTACCGGCGTGTACGGCGGCCGTCGCGGCCACGGCGGCGATGTGCCCCGCGTCCGCCCACAGCGGCGGCCCGGACGTGGTTCCGTGCAACCGGCGCAGAGTGTGGGCAAGCCAGCTGCCGACCTGGGGGCTGAGCAACAGCTCCTCGACGGCCTCCGGTGCCTGCGCGGCGGCAGCCTCCAGCGCGGGCCATATCGCCACCGCGTCCAGCGGGCCGAGGATGCCGGGGCGTTCGTCGAACCGGTCAAGGAGCTCGCGCAGCAGCAGCAGGCGGCGGGTCCGCTCACCCTTCACCAGGAACGCGACGGCCTCGGGCGAGCCGCCGCCTGCCGCGATCTCGTCGAACAACGGGCCGGGCATGCGGATCGGGGCGTACGCATCGCTTGCTGTCATGGACTGTGCCTCCTGGACCGTCTGCGCTATTCGGCCCGTCCGGGCTCGGAACCGCCCATGGCGTTGGTGCGCGCACGCCGCAGCTCTTCCAGCAGCCGTGGGCCCGGGCCTGGCAGGCGCCGCAGGTCGGCGACGCCCACTTCGGCCAGATCCATGACGTCGGATTCGAGGTGATCAGCTGTGCGGTCGGCGGGTACCGGCTGGTACAAGGCGCGCTCCCCCTTCGCGAGCGGTGGCACAGGATGCCACCGTTTACTCCATGATGACGAACGGGACCCCTTCCCGAAACCCATGTGATCACGCCAGCGGATCACATTCCCGTCCCCGTGTCCCCGAGGAAGTCTCGTATGGCCGACTCGAGTTCAGCTGCTCGCTCGGGTTCGTCGTCGAGAAGCGTCACCGCGCCGTACAGCTCCCACAGCCTGTCCGGCCGCGTTCTGAGGGTACGTACGATGCCGATCACGTCGGTGCGAGGCATCGGGTGTCGTGGCATGCGCGCTACCGCGGCCGGCGGCAACTCGTTCACCAGCGCCTGCCGTTCATCACGGTCGTTCATGAGCGGGTACGCCAGCAGGGCCTCGATGAGCCGGGCCAACTGCCTGCCCGCCGGAGTACCACCGGGGCCGACCGGCGGCGCGAGCGGTGACATCGCCGGACTGCTCTCGGTACGTCCGGGTCTGTGCAGGAGGAGGCTGGGCAACTGATCGGTGCGGCCTTCCGCCCGCAGTGCGGCCAGCCGGGCCCGCACGGACTCGAACAGGACGTCGGGATCCGGCAGCAGATCGGCCTGGAGTTCGTCCAGCACGATGTCCGAGAACACACCGAGCCGCCGCTCGGGATCGTTGGCCGCACGCTGCCCCCGGCCGGCCGCGAACATCAGGATCTGGTCGTGGGCCTCGATCCGGTGCCCGGCCGGAAACCGCTCACTGGGCAAGGAGTGCGGGAAGTTGTGCCGTTCGTCGAACGTCTGACAGGCGTCGACCATCCAGATCTGCCTGCCGAAGCCCGTCACCGCGTCACTTCTCAGCGTGCTGCGGGCCGATTCGACGTCGATGTTACGCCGGTCCGGCTCGGTGGCGTCGGTGCAGTAGAGCCGCAGGCGTTCGTCGCGGTCCAGCACACCGTGGCCGCCCCACCACACCCACAGCAAGTCTCCGGCGCGGGCCGGGATGTCGGTCACGAAGGCACGCCGCAGGGTGTCGTGGTCGGCCGGCCGGTACGGGACACCCGGATCGGTGCCGCCCGAAGGCGCGAGATGCAGCAGGACGTTTTCCTCGGGGACGCCGAGTTCCAGCAGCCAGTCGCGGAAGCGCAGTGCGTCCCGTACCGGCCCGGGAAGGTTCCAACTGTCGCCGGCCGCGTACTGCTCGATGCCGACCACCAGTGCCAGGACACGGCCGGGTTCGACACGTTGGTGGGTCACGGAAGCAGGTCTCCGATCGCCCGGTAGACGGCCCGGTCACTCCAGTAGGCGCTGTGTGCGACGGGGAAAGGCTGTCGGCTGTCGGTGGGTATGTCGGTGGCCCGTCCGGGAAAGAGCGGCTCTGCCGCGTAACCGAGCAGGTCGCGCCGGTCGTAGAGATTCAGCCACGGCGGGACGTGGGCCGGCAGGGCATCGGGGTGGGCGAGTGAGGGCAGCGCTCCTGTCTCGTACAGGAAGGGGCCCTGCGAGCCGACTGTCACCAGTAGTTCCACGCCGGCCGGCGGGCCCGATATCAGGGTGTCGAGGGCGATGATGCCGCCGAGGCTGTGGCCGAGCAGCACGACGGGGGGTTCCAGGGAGGTGACCAGGTCCCGCAGCCCCTGCCGCATGGGCTCTCCCCGGGCCAGATACTTGAGGATGTCACCGGCGGCCGGATGGGCGGCGTCGGTGAGGGCCCGCCGGCGGCGCACGGCGTAACGGGAGCCGAGGCGTACGACGGGCTTCGCGGCCATGCGGAGTACCGGGCCTCGGCCGGTCCCCGCCGGGGCGGCACCGAGCCGTGCGGCGAGGGCGGCCACGGCGGCGTCCCGGGCATCGCCGGCGCCCTGCACCGGTGCGTCGGCCTCGATGGCCGCCGCTACGACCGCGGCCGTCAGCGCACGCGCCAACGTCCACGACAGTGTCTCGGCGTCCAGTGCCTCGGCTGCCGGGGCGAGCAGCGGACTGCGCGCGAGCTGTGCCGCCGCCTGCGCGAGCCCGGGCCCCATCCGGTCGGCCCGTTCCTCGCCCTTGGCCGCGAGCTCGAGGAGCAGAGCCCTGACACGCTCGTCCGGGAACGCCGTGCCCGGCGGGGTGGCCGCTGCGGTGGCTCCGGCCGCCGCCAGGGCCAGTTCGGCCGTGGGGTCGTCGTAGAGGCGCGCCCACTCCTCCGCCTCGTCACCCGGATCTCCCGGGCCCTCGGCACCCCGGCCGGCTCCGGCGCCCGGACCGTCCGGGATGCTGGCCCCCGCTGCCGCGAGGCTCGCCCCGTACTGCTCGCCCCAGCGATAGGCCACCAGCTGGACGTCGGGCGCCGCTTCGGCGAGGCCCTCGGTGACCTGTGCGAGCAGGCCCGTGAGGTGTGGTTCACGCACACCTGTGCCGTGAGTGAAGACCACCGTGGTCATGTTGCCGCCCCCCATTGCTGTGTTGCTGCCGGGGCCGGCCCACTGGCGTCACATGGACGGCGGGACCGGTCCGGCAGTTCTTCCTGCGGATGCGCCGCGCACCGGTCAGATCGGCAGCGGTGCGATGTCGCATTCGATGCGCTGGTGCAGGCGCGCAGTTGCCTGCCAGGGATGGTTGTCCCCCAGCACCCGTGAAAGACCTTCGATCGCTGCCGCGTTGAGCCGGTCGGCCTCCGCCGACCGGCCCAGGCCCCGGTGATCGAGGGCGAGGTTGGCAGTGCAGACGAGTGTCAGCGGGTGATCGGGGCCCGCGGTCTCGGTGAGGCGGGGAAGAATGGCGGCATCGGCTTCCTGGGCGTGGGCGAAGTCCAGCCGTGCGTAGTGATTGTTGGCCCCGCTCATGGCAGCGGTGAGGGTGTTGATGTGGTGTTCGCCCAGCCTGCTCTCCAGAAGCTGCCACGCCTGACTGTCCAGGGTTTCGGCCCGGTCGATCTCCCCGAGTGCCCGCAGTGTGGCCGCCAGGTTCACCTTGGCGGTCTGTGTGTTCGGATGACGGTCGCCGAGTACCGCTCGATAGGCGGCCAGTGTCCGCTCCCCCAGCTCCCGGGAGCCCGCGAGATCCCCGTTCATCCTGCGCTCGACCATGGTGTGGACCGCGGCGGCAAGGGCGTCCATGTTGTTCAGGCCGTACCGCGTGGTGAACCGGTCGAACGTCTGCTCCGCGAGGGCCGCTCCTCCCTCGACCACACCGGCCCTGCGCCGGCACACGGCGAGGTTCAGGGCCGCTCGAATGGTGGCAGCGTTGGTCTCCCCGAAGTAGGTGACGAACGCTTGATAGTTGGACTCCTGGAGGGCGCGCGCGCCGAGATAGTCGCCTGCCTCACGAATGTCGATGGCGAGGCCGTTCAGCGTGTTGAGAGTGAGGCCGCTCGCCGGCCCGTAGAGAAGCTCGCGCTGGCGCGCCGTCTCTTCGTCGAGCTCCCTCGCGGTCTCGAAGCGGCCGCTCGCCCGGAGGGAGACACCGTAGTCGTGCGCGGCGCTCAGGGTCGCCGGATCCTCCGGCCCGAACAGATCGCTGGCCCTGGTGAAGGCCTCCTCGTCGAGATCGCACGCCGCCTGGATCTCGCCCTGGTGGCGCAGGGCCCCGGCCATCTGCCACATGGAGTCGATGAGTTCCTCGTCCGGGATCTGCGCGCCGCGCGAGATCGCCAGAGCACGTTCGTTGTGGGCGACCGCCTCCTCCGGACGCCCGAGAAGCCGGAGATAGAAACCGAGCAGCTTGGTGACCCTGATGACGTGCAGGTCCTCGTCGCCGGACTGGGCGCGCCAGGCGGTCCACGCCTGCCGAGCCTGCGCCGCGCCCGACTCGTGCGCACCCCAGTAGTAGAGGAAGAACACCATGTCGTAGACGAGGTCGCGGACCCATGGATCGGAGCTCTCCACCGCTCCGGAGGCGATTACATGCGGGAGGATCGCCTGGTAGGCGGGCCACTGGTCGGGGGACGCGGGGGCGCCTGGCTTGGCCGTGGTGAGCAGCAGGTGGGCCGCTCGTGTCATCTTGGCCCGCTCCTCGGGATCCAGCCTGGCCACGATGACGTTCTGCATCAGCCGGTGCATCTGCAGCGTGCCGGTCTTGTGGTCCAGCCTCACCAGGGACAGCTTGCTGAGGTCGCGGGTGGCGCGGGCGAGCAGCAGCGGGTCGCGCAGGACCGGGTCGAGCTCCGGTGTGATCTCGACGTTCCGGCCGCCCCTGAGCATGTTCAGCGGAATGGGCTCCGGCGCCATGCACGCGCAGATCTCGAGGAGTTGACGGGCCGCCGGGTTGTCCTGCGACAGACGTCCGAGCGAGATGTCCCAGACTGCGGCGACCGGCAGCGGGTAGTCGGGGGACGGGTCGAGTTCGAGGATCTCGGGCCGGCGCTGTTCCAGCAGCTCGAGGTACTCGTCCACGGGCATGCCGGTGGCGGCGTGCCATGCGCCCGCCTGCTCGACAGCGAGCGGCAGGTCGCCCAGGGCAGCGGCGAGCCGGCCCGCGTCCGTGCTGCTCAGGCCCCGGGCGCGGCGCTGCAGGAGGGTGATGCTCTCCTCCCGGTCGAAGACGTCGACGCTGAGCGGAGTCGCGACCCGTTCCCACTCGCGGTTGCGTGAGGTGACGATGATCTTTCCCGGGCCGCCGTTGGGGAAGTAGGCCCGCACGGCCTCGATGTCCTCGGCGTTGTCGAAGACCAGCAGCCAGTTGTCGAACGGTTTGCCGGTACGGAGTGCCTCGCGCACGGCCGGGACCGCGGCGTTTGCCTGGGGGCCCACCTCCAGGCCCAGGCTGCGGGCAAGGTCGGCAAGGGCGCCGAGAATCAGGTTCTCCTGTTCCGCCGAAATCCACCAGATGACGTTGAACTCGCCGCTGTGGCGGTATACGTACTCGACGGCGATCTGGGACTTGCCGACACCGCCCATACCGTGCAGCGCGTGCGGGAGAACGGCTGTGGTCTCGTCCTCCTGCAACTGCCGTTCGACAGCGGCCAGAAGGCTCTCGCGCCCAGTGAAGTTGGGGTTCTTCGGCGGTACATTCCCCATGATCTTCGGCTGGCCGGTCCGGACGAACCGCGTCTCCGGTGTCGTGACTTCCACTCTCGGGTCATCCCTCCGGGCATCCTGGTCATCTGTTACGGGTGTCGTGGGCGACACGGATCCTCCTGGTGAAACGGCCGGATGCGACCGGGGGGCGTGGGCATTCACATCAAATGCCTCTTTATCATCTCTGGTCGCCTCCGTTGTCTGCCCCGCACCGCGCAGCCGGTCGATCAGGCGTGCCGCCCGGTGTCGGTACGGCAGCCCTCCCAGGGCGCGCAGTACGGCCAGCTCGATGCGGAGCCACGTGTGGCCGCCCGTGGTGTCCGGGAGATCCGCTCGCGCCGGGTCCCGCAGCGCCGCCCGGAGCCTGATGCCCTGCGCCTGGCCGGCCCTCGACTCCGCGACAAGGCCGACGGCCCGGGCCAGCTGAGTGCGGTTACTGGTCGCCAGCAGGGCCTCGCGGACGCCTTCGGCGAAGTCGGGGCGGCCCTCGCCGTCGCGCTCCCAGTCGATGAGGCCGCCCATGAGGATCTCGGCCAGATGGTCGGGCCCGGACTCGGGAAAGGCCCGGTCGCGCAGCTCCTCGATGACATCGAATCGCAGCGGGGCGACGGCCAGCAGCACGGCCAGCTGCCGCGCGAGCGGGCTGGCCAGCGACACGAACTTGCGTACGGCAGCTGCCGCCGCGCGCGGTCCGTCGATCCTCGGTGCCTGCAGACCCGGCGCCGGCACGCCCTTGGCCATCGCTCCGGCCAGTACCACCGGGAGCGTACGCCGGACGCCGCGTTCACCAGTGACGAGATCGGCCCAGGCCCGGAACGAGCCGGGGCGAAGGCTGAGCACCGGAACCGGCACGGAGCCGTCGTCCTGGTCGGGCAGCAGGTGCGCCTGGTCGGGCATGCCGTGGAGAGGACGACAGAGGAAATGCCGGTTGAGCGCCCCGAATCCGGCCGCGTCCAGCTGGGCGCGGAAGGGGTAGAGCGAGGACCTGTGGCGCAGATACGGGGGAAGCAGATGGACGAGGGCCGTCGGACCGCCGGCCGAGAGCCGACCCAGCAGTTCGTCGGCTTCCTGCCCGGCCCAGCCCGCCGCCAGACCGTCGGTGACGACGAGGAACAGCCGTGACCCGCGTCCGTCGAGCAGCTCCGCCGGGTCGGCGTGCCGGTCGCCCGGCCAGCGCAGGACCGGCATGCCCCGCCCGGGGAGCTCCACCTCCACCGTACGGACGTCGCGGAACGCGCCGCTGCGCACCGCCTCATCGGCCAGTCGGCGGACGGTGCCGCTCCACACGGGCATGCTCGGCGCATTGTCGACGAGCAGCATCAGGTCGAAGGCACGCTCCTGCACGGGCTCGAGGTAGGGAATCCACAGCCCGTCACTCAGACCACACTCGGCGGTGCGCGCCTCGTCGAGACGGTTCAGGTAGCGCGAAGGCACACGTCGGCCGAGCCCCCGCAGCGCCTTCGCCAGTGGCAGCGGCACCACGCGTCGCACCGGTCGCGGCGCCGCCGGAAGCACCGCCTTCGGCAGGCTGCTCCGGGTCTCTTCGACGGCTTGCAGAGCCAGCTCTCGCGGATCGATGCCGATCATGCTCCCGGCGGCCACCACGTCCGCCGAAACTTCACCCGAAGGAGGGGCGGCCACATCGGAGGGCACGTCCGGCTCCGGCTCACCGGACAACTGTTCAGGGGTGTCCGGCTCCTGGCCCGAGGTCCGCCCGGACACGTGCCATGCCGCGGCCAGCCAGGCTGCGTCGGCGATGTCCTGCCAGCTCGGGCCGCCGTCCGCGCCATGGGTGGCGGTGTGGCTCGACGAGGCCGGCACGTCCGGAGCACGCTCCCGTGGCGAGCCGTTCATCAGCGGCCTTTCGAGAGGTCGCGGAGAAGCATCTCAATGAGCTTACGCCCGTCCGCATCGGCCTGGAATCCATTGGCCGTGGTGAGTTGCACGGCGTTCAAAAGCTGATCCACCGACTGGGTGCCCCCGCCGTGCAGCCGCCTCTCGAACTCGTCCACGAGTACTTCGACTCCCTCCGGTCGCTGACGCAGATGGCTGACCACGATGGCAATCAGCTGCTCCCGGCTGGGCGGGCGCATCTCCAGGGGCAGGCAGCGGCGCCGAAAAGCGGCTGGGAATTCACGTTCGCCGTTGCTGGTGATCACGACGACGGGGAATTCCACACACTCGACGCGCCCTCCTCTCACGACGGCCCGGCGTTCAGGATCATCAGTGAAGACCGACACTTCCGCCGCGTTGGTGCGCACCAGCTCCGGAATGTCGAAGCTGCCGTTCTCGAGGACGTGCAGCAGATCGTTGGGCAGGTCGATGTCGCTCTTGTCCAGTTCGTCGACCAGCAGGACACGCGGTCGCTCGTATGCGAGCAGTGCCGTGCCCAGAGGGCCGAGGGTCAGGAAGTCCCCGAGGTCGGGCGCGCTGCCGCGGCCCCCCTCCGGCACATCGGCCCGTGTCTCGCCGCCCGCCCGCCAGGCCGCGATGGCCTGTGCCCGCCCGATGGCGTCGTACTCGTAGAGCCCGCCACGCAGCGTCGTCCGGCTGACGATGCTCCACGGCAGCACCCGCCCGAGCCTCAGCTCACGGGCGATCAGATACGCGAGGGTCGACTTGCCCACCCCGGGCGGCCCGGTGATCAGCAGCGGTCGGCGCAGCAGGAGCGCCGCGTTGACGGCGTCGATCTCCTCCTCGCGCAGCTGCGGACCGTCCTGTACGACCCCGAGGCGGCGCAGGGCGGCCTGCGCGTCGTCGGGTGGCTCCGGCTGCAGGGGACTCCCCGAGAAGACTCTCCAGGGCGGCGGGGACGGAAGCCTCGGCGGCTCTCCGGCAGGAGCCTGTCCCATTGCGTGGAACACCCTCCAGGAAGGCGGCACCACAGGCAGGGCGGTCGTGTCCTGCTCGGTCATGCTGTCAACTCCTCACAGTCGACCAGGCGGTTGGGATCGTCCCAAAAGAACGCAATGTGTCTTCCCAATAGCAGGCTGCCGCCATCCAGTTCCTCAGCGCTTTTACGCAACTGACTTACCTTGGAGCCAAGTTGGGCCGGATTGTGCCCGAGCAACAGCGTCAACACCTCACCCGACTGCGCGGGACTGTCCGGCCTGCGGTCCCACGCGGCGAGGCCCACCCCCTCGGCGACAGCGGCGGCGAGCGCCTCCAGACCGTGGCCGGGCAGGGCAGGCACGTCGAGTATGACCGCGGTCAGCTGCGGGTCCGATGCCAGCGTGGCACGCCAGCGGTCGAGTTGCCCGGCCTCCGCACTGCGCCAGCGGAACGCCTCGGCGGCACCGGCCGTTTTGAGCCGCTTCCATCGGGCCCGCCACCGCCTCAGCTGCCCGGGGTCACGGGTTCGCATACGCTCCAGACTCCGCAGGTGAATATGGTAACGAAGGCCTATCGGCAGCGCGTCATGAGAGCGGGTACCCAGCTCGAGCCTAGCCATGTCGTGATTGAGCAACTGGAACGGAAGTACGAACTCGACCTGTACCGGAGGTTCGTTTTCCGTGTCCGGCACATCGGCCCATCGGGCCTCACCACGGTGGATGGCACGTTCGACCGCCACCGCCAGGGTGTCGAGAGTCGCGCGCTCCACAGCACCCGCCACCGGCTCCCAGTAGCCTGGTGCCGCATTGACCCAATGACGTACGTAGATATCGGGCGAACCGTCGTCTGCGGGCTCCACCATCACAACGAGAGAGCGTGGCACTTCCGGGTCGGTCCTCGGTAGAGCCGTGATCGCGCGCCGGCGTTCCTGAAGCGCGCCCACCGCATCGGCACCGGCCTCGGCGGCCCATCGGTCCGACCAGTCCCTGAGCTTCTCACCGAGGATCGCGCCCTGATCGATGGCGATCACCTCCACCAGAACCACAGCCGGGGGCAGTCCGTCGGCCTGCGCGTTGACGTCCCGCAGATAGTCGAAGCGCTGAAGGGGGCTCAGCCCGTAGGGAATGTCGACGCCGAGCTCGTGACTGAGGATCGCGTGCACGCGGCCGTCGTCGAAGTCCCGGACCTCGGCGAGCAACCCTCCGATATCCTGAACAGCGGTGTCAGCGAACACCAGGGGCAGCTCGGCAACCGTCTCGTCGGGCCAGGCAGTGCCGGCGAGCCTGGCCAGCCGCGCCGAGTCCTCGGGGCCGGAGGCGACACTCACACCGAAGACCAGCGCATCGAGTCCGCCTTCGCGCCTCAGGACATCCATGACCAGGGACAACATGTCGACGCGCGGGTTCTTGCGCAGGTAGTTGATCTCCACCCGGAGCTGCATGGCGACCAGCGCCACGAAGTGGATGCACTGATCCGGATCGCGCACACAGTCGAGCGCGCATAATTCGTCGACCAGCGCCCCGACCAGATATGGATCGGTCTCGCGCGGCCCTTGCGGCGCGTATGCCACCACCGACCATCCCCCGCTGAGCCGGTACTTCCTCCACCACAACTGATCGCGAAGCTATCACGTCACATCTTCAGCAACCAGGTTCATTCACGGGCCCGTTGCCCCCCTTGCCCCCTCGCCCCCAACCGCAGACGTAGCGCGCGGCCGTCAGCCGGAAACCGGAGGAGCAGGACGTCGGATCCATGGGTGCGGGCGGTGGTGGCAACGGCGATCTCCATCATCACGGGCACATACATGTCGGTGTGCATCGCCACCATGAGCGCGATGATGCCGGACCGGCTGCTCGCGAGGGCGCGGGCCCCGGCGTTGGGGTGGAACACGAGAAAACCTGACCCACTGGCTGCGGGGGTCGACACACGGTCGGATTCCGTACGTCCCCACCGAGTTCCGGGTGGGCTGCCCCCGTCACCCCGCCATGCGGGACGCCGGCGGGCAGCCCGTACCCTCCCGTTCAGCCGTTGAGCAGCACGGGGAAGGACTCCATGTCGTTCTGCGTCATCACCGGCAGCTTGCGGAGCTCCTCGTCCGGCACAGCGAGCGTCAGCCCGGGAAAGCGGTCGAACAGCGCGGGCAGGGCGATCCCCGCCTCGACGCGGGAGAGCGCCGCGCCGGGGCAGATGTGCGGGCCGTGACCGAAGGTCATGTGGCGGATCGGCGTGGGCCGGGTGATGTCGAAGGCGTCGGCGTCCACCCCGTGCTGTTCGACGTCGCGGCCGATGACCCGGTAAGAGATGACGACGCCCTCCCCCTTGGCGATCACCTGGTCGCCGACCTGGATGTCCTCCGTCGCGAACCGCATCAGCAGATGGGTGGTGGGGGTGTCCCAGCGCAGTGTCTCCTCGATCACCGTCTCCCACGGGATCTCGCCGTCGAGCACCATGCGCAGCTGGTCGGGGTGGGCGAGCAGGGCCCGTACCGCATTGAGAATCAGCCCGATGGTGGTCTCATGGCCTGCCGCCACCATGGCCTTGAGGTTGCCGACCACTTCCTCCTCGGTGAGCGGCTCTCCGCCCTCGTCGGCCAGGATGAGCGCGCTGGTGAGGTCGTCCGTCGGCTGCGCGGTCTTCTTGCGGACGAGCGCCGCGTAGAAGACGTCCAGCTCGGCTAGCAGGGCCAGCCGCTCCTCCTGCGGGGTGAGCATGGAGAAGAAGGCCTTGTACTTCTTCGTCAGCATGGGGTACTCGGCTTCGTCCACACCCATCAGCATGCCGACCACCCGCATGGGCAGCGGCTGGGCGAACACGGACTTGAGGTCGACGACACCGTCCTTGCCCTGCTCGGCCAGGGCGTCCAGCAGTTCCTCGGTGAACTTCTCGATGTCCGGGCGGATGGCCTCCAGCCGGCGTGGGGTGATCGCCTGCGAGATCTTGGTGCGCAGCCGCCGGTGTTCCTCGCCGTCCACGGTGAACATGGACCGCCCGGCATCGATCATGCCGATCAGCGGCCAGGCGTGCGTCACCGCACCGCTCTGCCAGAGCCCCCAGGCGTCGAGGTCCTTCACCAGGCGCGGGTCGACGAGCAGTTGACGCGCCTCGGCATGCCGGGTGACGGTCCAGGCAGGAACCCCGAGCAGCTCGATCCTGGCGAGCGGCCCTGCGTCGCGCAGGCGTGCCGTCTCTCCGTCCAGGTCCTGGACCATGGGGTCGATGACCACGGCCCCGCCCCCCGGAGTGGCCTGGTGAGCGGCGGCGTGAGGACAGTTCAAGAGAAGTCTCCTGTCATGGGTACGGGCGTGAACCGGACGGGCAGCGAGGTCATCCCTCGCAGGAAGGCGGACTGCCGCCGGACGAGCGTCTGTGCGGGCACTGCGAGGGCGAGGTCGGGCAACCGGTCGAGGAGCACCTCGATACCGGTACGCGCGATGGTCTCGGCGATCTCCTGTGCGGGGAACGGGCAGCGGTACTCGCCGTGACTGAAGGCCAGGTGGGCACTGTTGCCGCCCTGTCCGGACATTCCCTCGGTGGCGATGCGCTGCCGTACGTGCGGGTCGGAGTTGGCCGCCCCGAGACCGAGGAGCAGCATGTCCCCGGCGCGGATGTTCCGGCCGGCGAGCCGGGTGTCGCGGGCGGCCCAACGACCGGCGAGGATCTGGGTCGGGCTCTCCTCCCAGAGAACCTCGTTCATCGCCTCGGCCACACTGTGCCGGCCCCCGGCCAGGGAGTCGGCGAACAGGTCGTCGGTGAGCATCAGCCGCAGGGAGTTACTGATCCAGTCGGCGGTGGTCAGATGTCCGGCGGCCGTGATGGCCATCAGGTCGAGGACGTATTCCTCGTCGGTGAACGGTTCGTGGTACGCCAGCATCCTGGAGGTCACATCGTCTCCGGGCACGGCGCGCTTGGCCGCGACCAGCCGCTGCATGTGCTCCCCGAACCGCACATGCGCACTCTGCGCCTCGGGACCGCCGTCGGCGAGGTCCTTCAGCACCTGTGCGATGTCCGTTCCCTCCGCGTCCGGGAAGCCGACGAGCCTGGCGAGGACCAGGACGGGCAGCGGCTCGGCGAACTCGGCCACCAGATCGGCCGTACCGCGCGTGCAGACGTCGTCGACGAGCCGGTCGGCCAACTCCTCGCAGTGGCGCCGGATTTCGAATGGATCGGTGCGCTCCAGGGCCGGCCCCACCATGTCGGCGTGGCGGCGGTGCTCGGCGCCCGCGGTGAAGTAGATCGACGGCATGGGGCGACCGACCATCGGGAGCAGTGGCCAGTCCTCGGGAATGTTCTCCCACTGGTTCCACAGCCCGACGTCCCGGGGGAACAACTCACCGTCACTGGTGACCTGGTGGAGTTCCCGGTATCCGATGACCAGCCAGGCGGGGAACCCGCCGGGCAGCTCGACGGGGACGACGGGGCCGTGATCACGTCGCATGGTGCGGTAGAGGGCCTGGGGCTCGGTGTGGAATTCGGGACCGCTGAGCGGCACCGCGGCCGAGCCGTGCCGTACCGGACAGCCGCCGCCGGTAGGCGTTTCGGGGTCGGGCGCGGGCACGGCGGAAGAGGGGCGCGTCATCGAACTGACTCCTGTGGCGGCGGCTTCGCGTTGCGGACCCAAGATCAACGCGACACCACTATAGGGATGTCGAGTGAAGGTTCAGGCGTCAATCGCGACCGATCTCGACACTTTGGCGATCACAAGAAGCGGACACCGAAGCGCGTTTGATCACAAGCGGGGCGAACTCCCCCAGTGCACCGCCCTTTCCGTACCGCCGGCAATCCAGCCGCTGGACCGTTGACATGCACCTGCATGAGGGTGAATCCTCGTGCGACAAGTTGCGCGATCTCATGCATGTTCAAGCATTTGCAAACATCCTGTGCTTGGTTCGAAAGGGATGCATCCCGTGCGAAGACTTCACCACCGGTCCCGCTGGACCGCCCTGGCCACGACCGGGCTCGTCGCCGCCCTGGCCGCCGCCCTGCTCGGCGCCCCGGCCGGGTCCGCCCACGCGGCAACCCCCGCGAGCGCCGTGCTCGACGAGGCCCACAAGAGCGTCACCTGGCAGAGCCCCGTCTACCCCAAGGGGACGTTCGGCGGCCCCAAGGAGTGCCCGTCCGCCGCCGAGGACCCGGACAACAAGGTCTGCGACCGCTTCGACCTCACCGTGTCGACACCCGAGGGCTACTGGGACGACAACCCGGAGGGCGGGGTGCCGATCTCCATCGAGTGGCAGAAGCCCGCCGAAGACTTCGACATGTACATCTACGACTCCGCCGGCAAGCAGGTCGCCTCCAGCGCGGGCACGGCCGACCCCGAGGCCACGGTGATCCCCCGGGCCAACGGGACGTACCACGTGATCGTCGTGCCGTACGACGTCACCGACAACTCCTTCACCGGCAAGGCGTACCTGCCGGAGACGACCGACTCGGGAAACCTGACCTCCTTCGGCGGGAGCAACGGCAGCTACTCCATCGAGGCCGGAGAACTCAAGGCGAAGGCCGAGTTCCTGACCGGAGGTCAACTGCGCCTCCAGGCCACGCCGTCGGGAGAGTTCACCGACCCGGCCGGCACGGCGATCATCCGCAGGCAACCCGCCCTCCAGAAGCACACCAGCACCTTCGACAAGGGCGAGTACTACGGGATCCGCTCTCCTGACGCCGTACTCCGCGTCTACAAGAAGCCGCTGCGCTTCGGCCTCTACGAGGCCGACAACCGGACCCGGATCTGGCAGGAGGACAAGCCCCTGCGCTGGTCCACCGGAGGAATGCGGCAGAGTCTCGAGCGCGGTACGGACGAGCAGTTCTTCGGTGGCGGCGAGCAGAACGGCAGCTTCTCGCACCGTGACAAAACGGTGTACGTCGCCAACAACTTCAACTGGAACGAGGGTGGTTACAACAACTCCCAGCCCTTCTACCTCTCCAGTGCCGGATACGGCGTCTACCGCAACACCTTCGCGCCCGGTGTCTACCACTTCGGCTCCCCGGTCCAGACCGGTCAGCAGGAACGGCGTCTCGACGCGTACTACTTCATCGGGGACGCGAAGGAGGTGATCGGCAAGTACACCGCCCTGGTCGGCAAGCCGTTCATGCCGCCGGTCTACGGCCTCGAACCCGGTGACGCCGACTGCTACCTGCACAACGCCAACCAGGGCGAGCGCCACACCCTGGACGCGCTGAAGGTCGCCGACGGCTACACGCAGAACCAGATGCCGCTGGGCTGGATGCTCGTCAACGACGGCTACGGCTGCGGTTACGAGAACCTCCCAGAGACCGCCAAGGGCCTCCAGGACCACAACGCCCAGCTGGGCCTGTGGACCCAGAACGGCCTGGACAAGCTCGCCGACCAGGTGAAGGCGGGCCAGCGGGTCGCAAAGCTGGACGTCGCCTGGGTCGGCCAGGGGTACGGCATGGCGCTCGACGCCTGCGACAAGGCCAAGTCCGGCATCGAGGAGAACAGCGACGCCCGCGGCTTCGTCTGGCTGCCCGTCTCCTGGGCGGGCGCGCAGCGCTGCGGCGTGCTGTGGAGCGGTGACCAGTCCCTGTCCTGGGACTTCGTCCGCTGGCAGATCCCGACGTACGCCGGGGCCACCATGTCCGGCATCGCCTACAACACCGGTGACGTCGGCAGCATCTACCGGCACGACGCCAAGATGTACGCCCGCGACCTGCAGGCCAAGTCGTTCCTCCCGGCCCTGATGACCATGGACGGCTGGGCGACGGACCTCACCACCAAGAAGAAGATCAACCAGCAGCCGTGGGTGGACGGCGAACCGTACACCTCCATCAACCGCAAGTACCTCCAGCTGCGGGAGCGGCTGCTGCCGTATCTCTACACCCTGTCCGCCGAGGCCGCGAAGACCGGCGTGGGCGCGGTACGCCCGCTGTGGCTGGAGTACCCGGACGACCCCGACACCCTGGGCGCGAACGCCAAGTACGAGTACCTGGCGGGCTCCGACTTCCTGGTGGCCCCGGTCTACGAGGACTCCGACACCCGTAACGGCATCTACCTGCCCAAGGGCACCTGGACCGACTACTGGACAGGCAAGACCTACGAAGGCCCGACCACGGTCAACGGCTACCACGCCCCCATCAACACCCTGCCCCTGTTCGTCAAGGGTGGCTCCATCGTGCCGATGTGGCCGAAGGGCACGACGTCCTGGCAGACCCGGGACCGGAGCGAGCTGGACTACGACCTGTACCCGCAGGGCACGAGCACGTACACGCTGTACGAGGACGACGGCGTGACCCGGAAGTTCGCCGAGGGCTCCTCGGCCACGCAACGCGTACGCGTGCAGGCACCCACCCACGGAAGCACGAGCACCACCATCGAGGTCGGCGCGAGCGTGGGACGTTACGAGGGGAAGCCGGCCGCCAGGGCGTACCGATTCACCGTGCACAGCAAGGACGCACCGTCGCGGGTGGTCATGAACGACGACCGCCTCCAGCGACTGAACTCCGCAACGGCGTTCGCCTCGGCCGAGTCAGGCTGGTACACGGACCCCGCGACCGGGGTCACGGAGATCAAGACGCCGTCCGTCTCCACGGGCCACGGCTTCACGGTCGAGCTGCGTAAGTAGCAGAAAGCAATCACCGGACAGTGTCAGGAGCCGTCTCAAGGCGGCCCCTGACACATGTCCGGAGCCAAGGACTCCAGCGGCGGACCCGTACGGATGTGTCAGACCTCAGGCTGCATGGCGTCCGGGTGCAGGACCCGGGCGAGGAAGGCCTTGGTCCGGGGGTGCTCCGGCCGGGCCAGTACATCCTCCGGGGCGCCCTCCTCCACCACTCGGCCGCCGTCCATGAAGACCACTCGGTCGGCGACGTCGCGGGCGAAGCCCATCTCGTGGGTGACGACCATCATCGTCATGCCTTCGTCGGCCAGGGTGCGCATGACCCCCAGTACGTCGCCCACCAGTTCGGGGTCGAGCGCGCTGGTCGGCTCGTCGAAGAGCATCAGCCCTGGCCCCATCGACAGGGCCCGCGCGATGGCCACACGCTGCTGCTGGCCGCCGGAGAGCTGGGAGGGGAAGCTGTCCTCGCGGTCGGCCAGGCCGACTTTGGCGAGGTTCTCGCGGGCGATGCGGCCGGCTTCCTCCCTGCCGCGTCCGAGAACCCGACGCTGAGCGATCGTCAGGTTGTCCAGGACGTTCAGGTGAGGAAAGAGGTTGAACTGCTGGAAGACCATGCCGATCCGCCGGCGCATCGCGTCCAGATCGATGTCGGGATCGGTCATGTCGACACCGCCGACGGTGATCGTGCCGCTGGTCGGCTCCTCCAGCAGATTCACACACCGAAGCAGGGTCGACTTCCCCGACCCCGAGGGGCCGACGACGCACACGACCTCGCCGGGCGCGACCGTGAAGTCGATACCGCGCAGCACTTCGACGTCGCCGAACGACTTGTGCAGCCCCTGGATCTCGATGGCCGCAGCCATGTCCGCCATCCCGTGATCACCTCGCCTGTGCATGACGGGCCTCGAGGCGCCGTACGAGATAGCCGAGCGGGACAGTGACCACGAGGTAGCACAGGCCCGCGACGAAAATGGGGGTGGTGTTGGCCGTCGTACTGGCCAGGTCGCGCCCGAACTTGGTGAGTTCACGCTGCTGAAGGGTGACGCCCAGGAACAGCACCAGTGAGGAGTCCTTGAAGAGCAGGACCAGTTCGTTGGTGAGCGGCGGCACGATGATCCGGAAGGCCTGAGGGATCACGATCGACCGCATCGCAGTGGCGTGCGACATGCCCAGCGTGCGCGCCGCCTCCAGTTGGCCGCGCGGTACGGCCTGGATGCCCGCCCGGATGGTCTCCGCCATGTACGCGGCGGAGACCAGACCGAGGGCGCAGGCGACCTGCCCGTACGTCTGCCCGGGAAAGACGATCCCCGGGAAGGCGAGCGGAACACCCACCCCGACAAAGATGAAGATCAGCAGGGCGGGCAGGCCGCGGAAGAACTCGATGTACGCCATCGCGAGCCAGCGGTACGGCGCAACGGACGACAGCCGCATCAGGGCCACTACGACGCCCAGGACGAGTCCGACACCGAAGCCGGTCAGCGTGTACACCACGGTGTTCAGCAACGCGACCGTGATGAGTTCGGGGAAGAGCCGTTGGGCGACCGACAGGTCCAGAAACTGCTCCTGGAGCTGCTGCCAGTCGGCCAGCGCGCCCACGACCACCACGGCGACCACGAAGACGGCGTACTGCACCCCGCGGGAGATACGGCGCCGGCGTCGCGGCGACATCCGGGGCCGCGACGCCGTCTCCTCGCCCTTACCGGTGATCAGGGTGGTCACTGGGCGTCGGCACCCTTCGGCATGGGCCCGATCCACTGCTCGTACAGCTTCTTGTACGTGCCGTCGGACTTCGAGTCCTTGATGGCCTGGTCGATCGCCGCGAGAAGCTTGGGGTTGCCACCCTTGCGGACCGCGAAGCCGTACTGCTCACCGGTGTCGAGATTGCCCACGATCTCGAACTTGGCCGAGTTGGCGGGGTCCTTGAGCCAGTTCTGCACGACCGGGTAGTCCTGCACGATGACATCGACCTGGCCCGTACGCAGTCCGTTGAGCTCTGCATCGGAGCTCTCGAAGGACTGCGGGTCGGCGCCGTGCTGATGGGCGAAGTCCTCGCCGGTGGTGGAGGACTGGGAACCGAGCTTGAGCTTCTGCTTGGTGATGTCCTCGACAGTCGCCGCCTTGACGCCCTTGCGGGCCAACAGGGCCTGGGTGGCGTCGAAATACGGGACGGAGAAGTCCAGGTTCTGCTTGCGCTCGTCGGTGATCGTCATGCCGGCCGCGGCCACGTCACAGACACTGGCATTGAGGTCGGCACCGGTCTTGATCGTCTCGAACGACTTGTCCACGACGACCTGCTTCACACCCAGGTCCTCGGCAACCAGATCAATCATCGAGACATCGAAACCGACCACCTTTCCGTCCTTCTCGGACTGGAAGGGTGCGTACGGCAGGTGCGTACAGGCGGTTATCTGGCCGGACTTGATCAGCTTTGCACCATTGACGGTCGCGCCATCACTGCTGCTACTACAGGCACTGAGCGGGAGTGCAAGCGCGACGGCCGCGCAGATCACGGCGATCCGGCGGGAGGGCAGACGGGACGAGCTCATGAGAGATCCCCTTGCTCACGAAGGACGGACTCGCGGACGGAGGTGAGGACTGACTCGCGGATCGACGCCGAACCGCGATCAAGGTCACACAGAATGTCGGAGCACTGACGGAAAGTCCACCCTGCCGGGATGGCCCGGGACTTCGTCGCGCTTCACTCCAGGCGGCTCACCCCCGGGGCTGCTGCACGGCTCTTCAGCTCCCTGGGCTTCCGGCGGTAAGGGAAGGTCAGCCGTACGGGTCGCTGGCCTACGCACTGCGCTTCCGTGCCCCGGACCGCACGCTGACCGCCGACGAGGCCAGTGCGGCCCGCGAGGCCGCGGTCGCCGAGGCGGTCGCCCGCACCGGCGCCGTCCTGCACGGCGCCTGACGCACCGGCAGACGCCCCGGCTCGGCATGTCCGAGCTGGGGCTTTTCCATACACGCACACTACATACAACTATTGATCGACCCCAGGTCTATGCCCTAGCTTCATCTCTCATGCGCTCGGCCGCGGGCAACAAGCCCGCGGCCGTTTGCGCGACGAAATGGAGGCCATGCATGGATCTGCGCTCTGTCTTCCCACCCCGGCCCGCACACCCGCGGTACCGCCGAACGGCATCTGCCTTGCTCGGCCTCACCATGGCCGCAGCCCTCACCGCGCTACCGGCGACACCATCCCACGCAGCCCCGCAGGCCGCCACCGGCCCGCTCCTCAGCTATTTCGTCAACACCCATCCCGGACATGCCGCCGCCCTCGTTGCCGAGCAGCAGATCGCGCAGGCCGGCGGCACCGTCGTGCACTCCTACGAGCAGATAGGCGTGGTGGTCGCGCACTCCGACAACCCCGCCTTCGCGGGGACGCTGCGCGCCACCCGCCTCTTCGACTCGGTCGGCGCCACCCGCACCGCCCCCCTCGCCCCGGCCCTGGAGAGCAACCCGGTCGGGCTGAGCGCCGAGGAGGCCGCCGCTGCCGACAGCGCGGCCGATGCCGGGCAGGAGCCGCTGGAGCCCCTGCAGTGGGACATCCGCGCCATCAAGGCCGATCAGGCGCACGCCGTCAGCCTCGGCAGCAGACGCGTCCTGGTGGGCGTGATCGACACCGGCGTGGACGACACCCACCCCGACCTGGCACCCAACTTCGACGCCGCGGACTCCGTCAGCTGCGTCAGCGGCGCCCCCGACACCACTCCCGGAGCCTGGCGGCCCACCGCGGAAGCCCCGGGCTACTACCACGGCACCCATGTCGCCGGAACCATCGCCGCCGCCCGCAACGGCATCGGCGTCACCGGAGTGGCCCCAGGCGTCCGAGTGGCCGCCATCAAGGTGTCCGAGCCGACCAAGAGCCGCTTCTACCCGGAGAGCGTGGTCTGCGGCTTCGTCTGGGCCGCCGAACACCACGTGGACATCACCAACAACAGCTACTACACCGACCCCTGGTACTTCAACTGCCTCGACAACCCCGACCAGAAGGCCGTCGTGGAGTCGGTGCGCCGCGCTGCCGGCTACGCCGAGCACCGCGGCACCCTCCATGTCGCCTCGGCCGGAAACAAGAGCTGGGACCTGGCGGCCAAGTCCATCACCGACACCTACAGCCCCAACGACGGCACCCCCGTCAACCGGGAGATCGACCCGCGCAAATGCCTGGACCTGCCCTCCGGCCTGCCCGGCGTGGTGACCGTCGCGGCCACCGGCGCCCTGAACCTCAAGTCGTCGTACTCCAACTACGGTCAGACCGTCATCGACGTGGCCGCGCCCGGCGGTGACTGGACCTTCTACCAGCCGCCGCAGGCTCCGGCGGTCAGCGGAGGCATCCTGTCCACCATGCCGGACGGCGACGGCTACGGCTACCTCAACGGCACCTCAATGGCGTCCCCGCACGTCGCCGGGGTGGCCGCGCTGCTGAAGAGCACTCACCCGGACGCCTCGCCGCACCAGATCGCGAAGATGCTGGAGCAGCAGGCGGACGCCCTCAGCTGCCCGGTGCCGTACGACATCGACCGTAACGCCGTCTGCCAGGGCGGCACGCCCTACAACGGCTTCTACGGGCACGGCCTGGTGAACGCACTCCGGGCGGTCACCCCCTGAAGTACCCACGGCCCACGCGCCTCGGGTGAGTGATGCACACCGCGACCTCGCCCCCCTCACCGTCCGGCAGGGTGCGGAACGAGAAGCACGCCGTTGCGTCGTCTCCGGAATTCCAACTGCCTGGGCGGGGCCGTCGCACGTCCAAGTCACGCACCCGAAGCGCACGCCCCCCGAGGCCCCGACCGGACACCACCGGCCGGGGCCGCGCCCAGTAGGTCGCATCGAGGTAGACGTAGGGGAAGCGTGTGTGGTCCAGGGGCCGGCCGCGGAAGGCGGTCAGCTGGGTGTCGAGGTCCGCGCAGATCCGCGAGACCTCGCTCTTGGAGATCCCACTGTCCGCTCCCAGTGCCTTGACCAGGTCATCGACCGAACGGGTGGACACACCGTGGACGTAGTCCTCCATGATGACGGCGAACAGGGCCTCGCGTGCGTACTCCTCGGTCTGCAACAGGCCGGGGACCGCCTGCGTTGCGTACACGTGGAGCGCGACCGCTTCCGCCTCCAACCGCGCCATGTCTCGGAAGAACGCCGGCTACTGCGCCCGCGCGACCTCTTCCTTCACTCCAAGTAACGTCCACTACACACTCAGAGTCACTCGATACCCCACCCGACCTGCGGAAACGCGGTAAGTCACCGGCATTGCAGCTCAGAAGGCACTTTCGCTTTCCCGCTCAAGGTCCGGACACCGCCGCAGGTGAAACGCAGGGGCTATCGGGGCGCTCTTCACCTGGGGGATGGGGTTTTCGGCAAGCGCAGGGTGCCCCGGGTTTCACGTCCTCCAGCTGCGGGAGCACCTCACTCGCGATGAGTTCCAGGTGGTCGAGGTCAGTGAAGTCGGTCAGGCGCAGATGGATCCGACTCGCGCCGATCACAGCGAACTCGCCGAGCCGCTCGACGAGCTGGGCCGGGGATCCGACCACCGGATCCTCCGGCGGCAGCGCGCTCCTGACGTGCAGCGGGGCGGCCCGCCGCTGCGCCTCCGCGTCGGTACGACCGATCGCGACCACGACACCGGCCGAGAGCACCAGCGGTGGCCGACCGGCGTCGGCCCGGCCGGTCCGGTCGCATGCCTCGGCCACCCGCTGGTACGCCTGCGCCGTCTCTGCCACCGACTTGAAGGGCATGTTGAACTCGTCGGCGTACCGGGCGGCCAGCGCCGGGGTGCGCTTGGGGCCGCGGCCCCCGACGATGATCGGCGGCCCCGGCACCTGCACCGGTTTCGGCAGGGCGGGCGCGTCGACCAGCCGGTAGTGGTCGCCGCGGTAGCTGAAACTCTCGCCGACCGGTGTCCGCCACAGGCCGGTGATCACGGCCAGCTGCTCCTCCAGCCGGTCGAAGCGCTCGCCGACGGCCGGGAACGGGATGCCGTACGAGGTGTGCTCCCGTTCGTACCAGCCGGCGCCGATGCCCAGCTCTACCCGCCCGCCGCTCATCCGGTCGACCTGCGCCACCATCACCGCCAGCGGGCCGGGCAGCCGGAAGGTGGCCGAGGTGACCAGGGTGCCCAGCCGGATCCGGGAGGTCTCCCGGGCGAGCGCGCTCAGCGTCAGCCACGCGTCGGTGGGGCCGGGCAGCCCGGGATCGGCGCCCATCGCCTGGTAGTGGTCGGCCCGGAAGAAGCCCTCGAACCCGCCGGCCTCGACGAGTCGTACGAAGCGCAGCTGATCGTCGTAGTCGGCGCCGCGGTGCGGCTCGGTGAAGACGCAGATCCGCACGGTCATCGCCCTTCCGTTCCGGTCGGCGCCGACATGTCCCGTTCCATCAGCAGCTCGTGCAGGTCGGCGCTGCACCGGGCCACTTCGCCGAGATGCGCGGTACGGCCCAGCGTCCTCGGCCGGGGGATGTCGACGTCGACCACCTTGCGGATCCGGCCCGGGCGCGGGCTGAGCACCACCACACGGTCAGCGAGCAGCACGGCCTCGTCTATCGAGTGGGTGACAAAGACGACGGTGTCGGAGTTCTCCATGTGGACCCGCTGCAGCTCCACCGCGAGGTCTGCGCGGGTGAGTGCGTCGAGCGCGGAAAACGGCTCGTCCATGAGGAGCACGCGGGGCTCGCCGATCAACGACCGGCACAGCGAGACACGCTGCTGCATACCGCCGGAGAGCTCGTGCGGCCGGTGCTTCTCGAATCCGCCCAGGCCGGCCGTCTCCAGCAGCCGGTGCGCCCGGGCGCGGTGCTCGGCCTTGCTCCAGCCGAAGATCTCCACGGGCAGCAGGACGTTGTCGAGAACGGACCGCCAGGGCAGCAGGGCCGGCCGCTGGAACAGCATGGCGACATCCCGCCGGGCTCCGGTGACTCGATCGCCGCCGATGGTGATCTCACCCTCGGTGGCCGGCAGCAGTCCGGCCATCAGCCGGAGCAGTGTGGACTTGCCGCATCCGGACCGGCCCACCACCGCCACGAACTCGCCCTCGGCAATGTGGAGGTCGACGCCCTGGAGCGCCACCGTCGAACCGGACCGGCCGGTGAAGGTCCGGGACGCACCGGTGAGTCTGATCATCCGGCGGACTCCCCCATCCACTGGCGATGAACAATGCGGCCGGTTCGTAACTCCCGGTCAGGTTAGCCGGACCAGGCGGCTCAGCGGTACCTGTCGCCCTGTCAGTAAATTCTTCGCACCACGTGTCACACAGGCGGGGTTCTCGTACGCTGTTACCCGCGCGAAGTGTCATGCACTCCGGCGGTTCCGTTACGCCGTTCTGTCTCGACGACACCCTCCGCCGACGCAGGTCCGCGGTCGGAAAGGACAATACGGTGCACATGAACAGACTCGCCCGTACGGTCGCCGCGGTGGCCCTGGCCACGGCGCTGGGGCTGGCGTCGGGGTGCGGCGGATCGGACTCCGACACGGCTGCCGATGCGGGCGGCACGAAGTTGGAGAAAGTGACCTACCTGACCTCGTTCGGCAACTTCGGCCGGGACGCGTACGCCTGGGTCGCGAAGGACAAGGGATTCTTCAAGAAGGCCGGCTTCGACGTGGAGATCAAGCCGGGCCAGGGCACCGGCGGCGTGATTCCGGCCGTCGTGAGCGACCAGGCGCAGTTCGGACCGATCGACCTGACGGGTGGTCTGCTGCACATGGGCAGCGGCCAGGCGAAGGACTTCGTCGCGGTGGCCGCCATCCAGCAGCGCACCATGGCCGCGATCGCCACCACCGAGGGCAAGGGCATCGCCGCCCCGAAGGACCTCGAGGGCAAGCGTCTCGCCGACACACCCGGCTCCGTCGTACGCAACCTCTTCCCGACGTACGCCCGACTGGCCGGGATGGACGCCAACAAGGTGACCTGGGTCAACGGCGACGCGCAGACCCTGATGGGCACGCTCGCCAGCGGCTCGGTGGACGGCATCGGCCAGTTCGTGGTGGGCAAGCCGACCATCGAGGCGGTGACCAAGAAGAAGGCCGTCCTACTGCCGTACAGCGACGTGATGCCCGATCTCTACGGAAACGTACTGATCACCTCGACGAAGATCGCCGAGCAGAAGCCGGAGATGGTGAAGCGGTTCACCACCGCGCTGCTCAAGGGCCTGGAGTACAGCCTGGCCAACTCGAAGGAGGCCGCCGAGATCCTGAAGCGGAACGTGGACGCCACGAACCCGGCTGCTGCGGCAGCCGAGTTGGACCTGATGGCCGCGTACGTCACGCCTGGCGGTTCCGGCACCGCGATCGGGACGCTGGACTCCGGACGCGTCGCGAGAAGCATCGCGATCCTGCAGGACGCGGGTGCGCTGCCGCAGGGCATGACCCCTGAGCAGATCATCGACTTCGACCTCGTACCGAAAGCCTGATCACACCGTTTGCCCGAACGTGTGTTCCCTGTCGGCGGCCGGCGGGGAACACCGGCACTACCGCCTCGACTCCGCGCTGAGCGGCCCGAGTAAAAGGAGGTGCCGGGGCGGCCCGAGGAGGATGGGATGACCGAACTCTCGCCGCCGCAGCAGACCTCAGCGGCGGGCCCGGAGCCGGTGCCGGTGCCGGTGCCGCGATCCGGCCTGCACCGCGGGGCGGGGGTCGGCGCCGTGCTGCTGCCCTCGGCCGGGCTGCTGGTCGCCCTCGGGGGGTGGTGGCTGCTCACGTCGGTGCTGGAGATGGTCCACCCGGTGGTGCTGCCTCCGCCCGGCGCCGTGCTCTCGGCGTTCACAGCAGCCCCGGCCCGGTTCCTGGAGCACACCGGCGACACCACGGTGGAGACGCTTGTAGGCTTCGTGCTCTCCACCGCCTGCGGAGTTCTGATCGGACTGTCACTGGCCGGCTCCCCATTACTGGAGCGGATGTTCACGCCGCTGCTGGTCGCTGTCAACGCAGTTCCGAAGATCGCGCTCGGGCCGCTGCTCGTGGGGGCGCTCGGCTGGGGACAAAAGCCGGTCCTGACCATGGTCTTTCTGCTCTGCTTCTTCCCGATCGTGCTCTCCACCGCGACCGGCCTCACGTCGACCCCTGCGGACCTGGCCGAGTTGGCGCGCTCGCTGAACGCCTCGCGCTGGCAGGCGTTCCGGAAGGTACGGCTGCCCGCCGCGCTGCCGCAGATCTTCGTCGGGCTGAAGGTGGCCATGCCGCTCGCCGCGATCGGCGCGGTCATCGGCGAGTTCCAGGCCGGTGAGAGCGGGCTGGGCTATCTGATCGTGCAGGCCGGCGGGGTCGGCGACACCGCCACTGCCTGGGCGGCGATCATCCTGATCGGGCTCATGAGCATACTGCTCTACTTCGCATTGGTGCTCATGGAGCGGTTCGCGCTGCCCTGGGTCCGGGAAACCACCTCGCGCGGCTGACCATGGCTGGTGACCTTGAACCGCCCCGGGTTCGCTGCCAGTCGGCCAGTTCGCACTCGTACGCCTGCTGAGCACGCCGGAGTGCTTCCTGGCGACGGCATGCATCGGCCTCCTGCCGTGCCGCGCGGACACGGGCCGCACGCTGCTCGGCGGCCACCCGTGCGTTCTCCCACCGACGGGCCCATCACACGACGACCATCTCCACGTTGCCGCGGCCGGCCGCCAAGTCCTTGGCCAGGTCGATAAGCGCATCGACGAGCATCGTCCCGGCGAACGGATCGTGGCATCCTGCGCGCGCCGCCGCATCACGCACCAGCGGAAAGTCCCGTCCGCTCCCGTTGTACGCGACGACGAGGTCGGCGCCCGCGACATAGGCCGCGAGCTCCGACCACACGATCTCCGGTTCCACGCCACTGTCGAGGACGCGCTGCCATGCAGCCGCATCCCTGATGTCGCCCTCGTGCCCGGGCAGGCATACACATCTGTTCCAGGAAGGCACTGCCTCGCTCCATGTCCTGTCGCAACCGAAGCGTTTGGCTGCGGCTTGGTATACCCGCCGTTCCAGGTACGGCTCCGTCGGCACCGTTCGTACGGGACTCTCCAGGTCGATCGCGACAGCTCGCAGGCCCTTCTGCCCAGGAGTCGGCTCCTGCTCATCGGGTGCGGCACCCACAGGCTCGCTGCGTGTGACATCTCACTCACAGACAGCGATAATCCGAAACTACGCCCACCCCTGCACAGCGGGACATGCTTTCGGCATAGCCACAGACGACGGTCCAGAGACCCCGGACGCGCAAAAAGCGCGCGAGCTGAGTACACGGAGCGACCGCAGAAGCGGATCAACCCACCACAACCCCTGACCGGACAACCAAATCGTTCGAATCCGATAGGTTGACTAAGTTCACAATCGGCATCATGATCCGGAGGACCTGCGGGCTGATCCGCCCTGAGGAATCGGGCTCCCCACGCCCGTCGATCGATTACCGTATCCATGCGGACATACGGACAATCCGCCTGATCGGGCCCGCCATGACGACCACACGGGCCGGCCGACGACGAGGACCGAGGACCGACGTGCAGACCACACCCCTCAGCCCCGAGGACCCTACGGAACTCGGCGGGTTCGAACTGCTGGGACGGATCGGTCACGGGGGTATGGGACAGGTCTTCCTCGGCGAATCACAGGGCGGCGAGCCGGCCGCCGTGAAAGTGATCAAGCCGACGGTCGTGGACTCCGAGTCGCGACAGCGCTTCGCGCAGGAGGTCGAGGTCCTCAAGACCGTGTGGGGTCCTCGCATCGCGGCCTTCCTCGGCGCGGACCCCGAGGCAGAGCAGCCGTGGCTGGCGACGGAGTACGTTGACGGCCCCGACCTGGGCAAGCATGTGACGATGCACGGCCCCTTGCCGTCCCTCCTCGTCGCTTCGCTCGGCGCGACGCTCGCCGAGGCACTGGCCGCCGTGCACACGCAGGGGCTGCTGCACCGCGACCTGAAGCCCGCGAACATCCTGCTCGGCCCCAACGGCCCCAAGATCATTGACTTCGGGCTGGCCGTGTTCGCCGAGTCGAACGTGTCCCTCACCGCGCCCAACCATGTGGTCGGCACCCCGGTGTGTATGGCCCCCGAACAAGCCGCGGGCGTCAAACCGCTCACCGGCGGGGTGGACGTGTACGCGCTCGGCGCCGTGCTCCTGTACGCGGCCACCGAGCACTACCCGTACCAGGCAGCCACCCCCTTCATGGTCTTCCATCTCACGACCGACCCGAACACCCTCCCCGACCTCACCGGTCTGCCTGCCGAACTGACCCCGCTGCTCACGGCGATGCTCGCCCAGAACGCGTCGGACCGCCCCTCGCTCAGCGAGGTGGTGAGTCAGTGCCGGGCGGTCATCGAGGCCCAGGGAATGAAGGTCGCCCAGGCCCGCCGGAAGCTGACCACGTACACGGCGGCGACCGCACCGCGGAACGTCACCGCGGAGCCCGCACCCACGGCGCCGGCGACACTGCCGTTCGCGGATCTGCGCACGATGACGGCCGAGCCTGCACCCTTCACACCGGAACCGCCGGCGCCGCCGACAACAAGGGCGGAACCCACCCCCACCGCCAAGGAACCGCAGCCCGCGCCGCAGCGCCCCGAACCCCGCCGCCGCGCGCCCGCACCCCGCACCCTGCGCCACTCCGCCCAGGCCCGCAGGACCGCCGAGCAGCTGCGCAAGGCCTACGCCGCGAAGACCCCGTTCTGACTGACGGCGGCGCGGCGTCCACGGGCACCACCGCACCGCAGGCACAGCGCCACAGCCATCACGACCATCACCATCCAGGAGGCAGCGGGTGACCGCCGACCAGAGCACCACCGTCACGACGAGCGACAAGGACGCCCAGTACCCACCGGGCGCCCAGATCCTCGTACGCGACGAGGTGTGGCTCGTACGGACCACCACCCGCACCGAGCACGACGGCGCCCGGATCGAGGCCGTGGGCGCCTCGGAGTTCGTACGCGACCGGGAGGCGGTCTTCTTCACCGAGCTGGACCGGGTCGAGCTGATCGACCCGCGTGACACCACGCTCGTACGCGACGACTCACCGAACTTCCGCCGCTCCCGCCTCTTCCTGGAGGCGGTGCTCCGCAAGACCGCTCTGCCCCAGTCGGAGCGCGGCCTGGCGCTCGCCGACCAGTTCCTCCTCGACTCGCTCCCCTACCAGCAGCGCCCCGCCGAACTCGCGCTGTCCGGCCGCAACCTGCGTCCCCGCCTCCTCATCGCGGATGTCGTCGGCCTCGGCAAGACACTCGAAATCGGCCTGACCCTTGCGGAGTTGATCCGCCGGGGCCGCGGCGAGCGCATTCTCGTCGTCACCCCGCAGCATGTGCTGGAGCAGTTCCAGCACGAGCTGTGGACCCGGTTCGCGATCCCGCTGATCCGACTGGACTCGGTGGGTATCGAGCGCATCCAGCGTGAAATCCCGGCCGGGCGGAACCCGTTCACGTACTTCAAGCGCGTGATCGTCTCCATCGACACGCTCAAGAACACCGACCAGTACAAGCACCACCTGGAGCGCATCAACTGGGACGCGGTCGTCATCGACGAGTCGCACAACCTCATCAACAAGGGCTCGCTGCGCAACCAGCTCGCCCAGATCCTCGCCCCGCGCACGGACGCCCTGATCCTCGCCTCCGCGACGCCGCACAACGGCAACGCCCGCTCGTTCGCGGAGCTGATCTCCCTCCTGGACCCGGCGGCGATCCGCGACGCGGAGAACTACCGCGCGGACGACATCAAGCACCTCTTCATCCGGCGTACGAAGGTCAGCCCCGAGGTCCGCGACCAGATGAAGGGCCAGTGGGCGGACCGCGGCCCATCGCAGTCCGTACGCTGCTCCGCCACCCCGGCCGAGGAGAAGATCTTCGAGGAACTGGCCGAGGTCTGGCTCCCGACAGACGGCCGCAAGTCCGTCAGCGACGTCCCCCTCTTCCCGTACACGCTCCTCAAGTCCTTCCTCTCCTCGCACGCGGCCCTGAAGGCGACCGTCGCGGCACGCATCAAGACCCTGGAGAAGAAGGACGACGTCCAGGGCACAGCCGCCGAACTGTCGGCTCTGCAGCGGCTGCGCGAGCTGACGGCCGGTATGACGGAGGTCGACTCCGCGAAGTTCGCCGCGCTCGTGGAGCAGTTGAGGGAAATCGGCGTCGGCCCGAAGTCGGACGCCCGAGTCGTCGTCTTCTCGGAGCGCGTGCAGACCCTGGAGTGGCTGCGCACAGTGGTGCCGGCCGCGCTCGGCTTCCGGGCGGGCAAGACGGCCGACGCGGCAGCCCGTGTCATGCACGGCGGGCTCTCCGACGAGCAGCAGATGCAGTGCGTGGAGGACTTCGGCCTCGCCGACACCCCCGTACGCATGCTGTTCACCGGTGACGTGGCCTCCGAGGGCGTCAACCTGCACCGCCAGTGTCACCAGTTGATCCATTACGACGTTCCGTGGTCGCTGATCCGCATCGAGCAGCGCAACGGCCGAATCGACCGCTACGGGCAGGCACACCAGCCCCGGTTCCGCGCGCTGATCCTCACCAGTGAGGTCGAGGGCGCGAAGGACGACACGCTCGTCGCCGAGCGCCTGCTGGAACGGGAGGACGAGGCGCACCGCGCGCTGGGCACGGCGGAGGCGGTGTCCGGTCTCTACCGCGCGGAGGCCGAGGAGAAGTCGCTCATCCAGGACCTGCTGCGTGGCCGCACGGTCGACGAGTCCCTCGCGGCCCACAACGCGTCCTCCGCCGACGACGACGCGGGCATGGACGACTTCCTGGCGGACTTCTTCGGCTCGGTGGGCGACGAGGCTTCCGCGGTGCCGGACGACGCACCTGGCGGCGGGAGCGTGCCGCAGGCGCATGTGCCCCGGCTGTTCACCTCCACCCGCGAATTCTTCGACGAGGCGCTGCGCGAGGTGTTCCCCGACGCGCAGGACCGCTTGGACCTGTCCATGGATCCGGAGTCGGGTCTGATCTCGTTCCGGCCGCCCGCCGACCTGATCCACCGTATGAAGGCGCTCCCGCTGGATTACGTACGCGAGCAGCGCCTGCGTGAACGCCTCCTGGTCACGCTCAACCGCCGCCTGGCCGAGCACTCCCTCCAGCGGGCCCGGGAGTCGTCGACGTCCAGCTGGCCGGAGATCTCGCTGCTCACCGAGCTGCACCCGGTGGTGGAGTGGCTGACGGACAAGGTCCTGGTACGCCTCAACCGCCAGGAGGCTCCGGTCATCACGGCCGGCGTGGACCGGGCGACGTACCTGGTCCAGGGCATCTACTCCAACGCGCTCGGCCGTCCGACCGTCGTCAAGTGGATGGCCGTCACCAGCGACGGCACGGTCGACGACGACATGGTCGCCGTGCTGCGTCGCGCCGGGGTAGGCCCGTCGATGGCCAACCCGATGCGGGCGCACGACACCGAGCGCCTGCGCGAAGCGGTCCCGGACATCCTGTCGGCCGCGGAACTGTTCCTGGAGGAGCACCGCGAGGCCTGGGACGAGCCGCTGCGCGACCCCATCGAGCAGTACAAGCTGCGCCTGGGCGACTGGGAGCAGCCGACCCTCGCGGAGGGCGGCGCGTCACTGGCGGGCGACCACGCCAAGGAGCGGCTTTCCTCGCTGGCCGACTCGCTGCTGACCACCGGCCGCCCGATGATGCGGGTGCTGGCCGTCCTGGCCCCGGCGGCGTGATGACTTCCGCCGCGCCGCTCTCCGCAACCGCCGCCTCGTCGGCCTGCGCCGGCTCCGCACACTTCCCTCTCCCGTCTGCTTCCCGTTCCCGCGAAGGTTCCGACTCATGACGTACGACTCCCTGGTCAACCGCGGTGACTACTTCTCCGCGCACTATCTGGCCGAGGTCCTGCCCAAGGACCTCAAATCCGGGCTGCTCGCGGAGTGGAAGCAGCGCGAGGACGCGGCGGGCGAGGCGCTCAAGGCCGCCGCCGAGGCATCCGGCACCGAAGCCGCGTCCGCCCCCGATGCCCTGCCCGTCACGCCCCGCGCGGGGCTCCGCGCCCTGCGCCGCCCGTACTTCCGGGCCCGGTCCTACTTCGCCCTCGGTGAGGAGCGCGACGCCACGGAGGCCGAGGTGGTGACGGGTGAGGACGACGCCGTCACGTACGCCTCCCCGGAGTGGCGCGAGCGCGTCCGTTCCCTCAACGCGGACGTCCTGCGCGCCCTCGGCTTCGACGCCAAGCCGGGCACGGTGACCGTCGAGCGTGCGGAGCAGTCGTACGAGGTGCGGGTCGCCCACTCCGAGAAGGGCCTGATCGCCCTGGACTGCGGCTGGTCCGCCGAACCCGACGCCGCCCTGGACCCGAACGGTCCCGGCCGCCTGCTGGACCAGCTGGTGCTCGACGGCCAGCACCGGGTGACGACGGGCTCCAAGCTCGCCTCGTTCCTCTTCGCCTGCGAGGAGGCCCCGCGCTATGTGCTGCTGCTGGTCGGCGGCGTCGTGGTCCTCGCGGACCGTGCGGCCTGGGGCGAGGGCCGGTATCTCGCGGTGTCCCTGGACGCCGCCCTCGAACGCAACGACATCAAGACCGGCGGCGAACTCGACACCGTAGCCGCGCTGTTCGGCGCCGACTCGCTCCGTACGCCGGAGGAGGGCGGCGAGAACCCGCTCGCCGGACTGGTCGACAAGTCGACGAAGCATGCGGTGGGCGTGTCCAGCGAACTCCGCGACGGCCTGCGCATCAGCGTCGAACTGATCGCCAACGAGGTCCTGGAGCGCCTGCGCGAACAGGGAGTGCGCCCGGAGGACGTCAAGGAACTCCCCGAGCTGGGCCGCCAGTTGACCCGTGAGTCACTGCGCTTCCTCTACCGCATCTTGTTCCTCCTGTACGCGGAGGCCCGCCCGGAGCTCGGCATCCTGCCCTCCGACTACCCCGAGTACCAGCAGGGGTACGGCCTGGGCCGCCTCGGTGACCTGGTCGCGGAACAGGACCTGGTGGACGAGAAGTCCCGCCGCGGCTTCTACCTGTACGAGTCCCTGGACCTGCTCTTCCGCAAGGTCCAGGAGGGCTACCGCCCGCGCCGCACGCACGGGACGGCCTCCGCTGGGGAGAAGGCGTCCGAGTCCGTCTCCGAGGACATCGGCCTACGCTTCGAGCCGCTGCACTCCAAGCTGTTCGAGCAGGACTCCATCAAGCTCATCGGCGAACGCGTCGTCCGCGACCCCCGCCACGACACGGACGAAGCCCACACGGAACGCTTCCTGGACACCCGTCTGCGCAACGCCACCCTGTACCGGGTGCTGCGCCTGCTGATGCTGACGCGCGGAAAGCGCAAGGAGCGCGGCGGCTTCATCTCGTACGCCCAGCTCGGCATCAACCAGCTGGGCGCGGTCTACGAGGGGCTGATGTCATACACCGGCTTCGTCGCGGGCGAGGAGTTGTACGAAGTCGCGAAGAACGGCGACCCGAAGGACGGTTCCTGGCTCGTCCCGTCCTCGCGCGCCGACGAGTACGCGGACGCGGTGTACGTACGGGAGCGCGACGAGTACACGGGCGAGGAGCGGCGGGTCCGCCATGCCCCGGGCTCGTTCGTGTACCGCCTCTCGGGCCGCGACCGCCAGACGTCGGCCTCGTACTACACCCCGGAATCCCTGACCAAGGTCACCGTCCAGCTGGCGCTCCAGCACCGTCTCGACCAGGACGACACGGTCACCCCGGCCCGCGAGATGCTCGACTGGAAGATCTGCGAGCCGGCGCTCGGCTCGGGCGCGTTCCTCAACGAGGCGATCAATCAGGTCGCGGCGGAGTATCTACGGCGCCGGCAGGATGAGTTGGGCGTCGCGATCGATACGGAGAAGTACGCGCAGGAGCTCCAGAAGGCGAAGGCGTACATCGCCCTGCACAACTCGTATGGCGTGGACCTCAACAACACGGCGGTCGAGCTGGCGGAGGTTTCCCTGTGGCTGAACACGATGCACCCGGGCATGGAGGCCCCGTGGTTCGGCCTGCATCTGCAGCGCGGCAACTCGCTGATCGGCGGGCGCCGGGACGTGTATGGGGCCGAACGACTCAAAAAGGGCGGCTGGCTGGGCACTACGCCGGAACGCTTCCCGCTGTCGGAGGCTATGGCAGGTACGGCCCTTCCAGAGGGCGCGGTGCACCACTTCCTCCTCCCAGCGAAGGAGTGGGGCGCGGTCGGCGCCGAGAAGGAGGCGAAGGCGCTGGCTCCGGAGGAGGCGAAAGCGCTGGCGGCCTGGCGCAAGGCGATCACGAAGTCCCCGAACTCGACGCAGACCAAGCGGTTGCAGCGCCTGGCCCGGCGGGCGGAGTACCTGTGGGCGTTGGTGGTACGCCGCCTGGAGATCTCCGAGCGGGAGATTTCACGGCGGATTGATGTGTGGGGCGCGGAAGGCGGCTGGCTGCGTGCGCCGGAGGTCGCGGTCCCGAGAGAGAAGGTCAAGGCGGACCTGGAGGCGGTCGACACGCCGTACTGGCGCCTGAAGATGCTGATGGACGCATGGTGCGCGCTGTGGTTCTGGCCCGTCCAGGAGGCGGCGCTGCTGGACGGTTCACATGAGCGGTACGAGCGGGCAACGGAACTGGCCGAGCGCTCGGCAGAGTTGACGAGGTCCGGCGTCCTGGAGACCCGCGAGACGTACGAGACCGAGGACCTGTTTGGCGAGGTCAAGGTCGTCGAGGTCGCGTCGAAGGGCGTACGCGGAGGCCGCCGCAAGGAGGCGATCCGCAGCGAGCGGCGTCCCGTGATCGCCCTGTCCTCGCTGAACGACTGGCTGGACTTCGCGGAATCCCTGCTGGGCACGCACGACGTGCCGGAGGACTCCCTAGTCTCCCAGTTTGACACCCTGGACCAACTGGAGCGGTACGAGGACGAGCTGCCCGAGTGGATGGGCATGGACCGGGCCCACTGGCTGGAGTCGCGGTACCCGTGGGTGGCAGCCGCGATGGACGTGGCCGAGCGGCAGGGATTCTTCCACTGGGAACTGGAGTTCGCTCAGGTCTTCGCCCGGGGCGGGTACGACCTGCAGGTCGGGAATCCGCCTTGGGTGCGGCCGCACTGGCACGAGGATCAAGTCCTCGCCGAGCGGGATCCATGGTTCATGCTTACTGAGAAGCCAAGCGCGGCGGAGTGGCGTTTGCGCAAGCAGGAGGCACTTGACTCTACCAGCGACAACAAGGCTTACTTCCTTGGCGAGTTGGCAGCCAACACCGGGATTGCATCCGCGCTGAGCAGCCCGGCCGCCTACCCGCTGCTCGTGGGAACGAAGAGCGACCTCTACCGGGCCTTCATGGCTCAAGTGTGGCGGCACATCGCACCGCACGGCGGTGCGGGGCTGATCCACCCGGACACGCACTTCGGCGGCGTACATGAAGGCTCCATCCGGGCCGCTGCGTACCGGCATCTTCGGGTCCACGCGCACTTTGTGAACTCGGCAAACTGGGCGTTCGAGGACCTAAACCGTTCCGCAGAATTCGCGATGCACGTCTATGGCGCACCGCAAAAGCCTGACTTCCTGCATGTCAGCGAGCTCCGCGGCGCCGAGGTCCTGCCCGAATCGCTAGCCCACGACAGACGGGGCCCGACACCCGGCATCAAACACCACGGCTCGTGGGACATCCGTCCGCACCGCGAACGCGTGGTGCATGTGAACACTGAGCTGCTGACCAGTTGGCATGCTCTAAGGGGCTCGACGGGTGAAGTGACACAGACCTCTCTGCTGTACCCGGTCCTCGCAAGCGAGCAAGGCGCGGTCGAGGCGCTGGCTGCCTATCGCAACAGTCTCGCCGATTATCGTCCGTGGATTACAACGGGATACGACGAAGGCGCCGCCAAGAAGGACGGACTGATCCGCTGGGGCAACCAGGACGTCTCCGAGTTCTCTGATGTCATCCTCCAGGGACCGCATTTCGCTTCGGCACTTCCCTTCTCGAAGGAGCCCAGGACCCCCTGCCGAAGTAACAGGGACTGGGACCTGCTCGCGCCTACGGAGTTGTCCGAGACGTACGTCCCCGTGACCAACTACGTGAAGGCCTCTGATGAAGCAACGTACCTGGCGGCCCAACCTCGCTGGCTCGGGAAGCCGTTCACCGAGTTCTTCCGCCTGGCCTGGCGGAGGATGATCCCTTTCGACAGCAGCCGCTGCCTCCACGCCGCCCTCATCCCGCCTGGCCCCGCGCACATTCACGCCGTGCAGTCGATGGCCCTGGAGGACAATCGTCTGACTACCCTCAACGCTGGCTTCTGGGCGTCGTTGCCACTTGACTACCTGTTGCGCATCACCGGACGTGCCGATCTCACGCAAGCTGGCGCTAAACAGATGCCTGCCCCCGCCCCAGACCACCCCCTCGCCCCCGCCCTACTCCTCCGCACCCTCCGCCTGAACGCCCTCACCGCGCACTACGCCCCACTCTGGGCGGAGCTGTTCGACCCCCGCTGGGCGGGATATGAGGACTGGGCCAACCCTCACTGGCCACGGCTGAAGCCCCTTGCCGCCGACCTCAAGCCAGCCTGGGAGTGCACCACCCCGCTCCGCACCGAGCACGAGCGCCGTGCCGCTCTCGTCGAGCTCGACGCCCTCGTCGCAGCCTGGCTCGGCATCACCGCTGACCAGCTCGCCGCGATCTTCAAGTCGCGCTACCCGCAGCTGTACGACTACGAGTCGGCAACCTACATCGACGCCAATGGCCGCAAGCTCGCGGGCGACTTCAACACCTACGGCCATGGCCAAACCAAGCAGGACTACCTCGACCTCCTCGCCCACTTGGAGAACCCGGCGACCAACCCGCCGCCTACCGGCTACACCGCCCCCTTCTACAAAGCCGACCGCGAAAGCGAAATGCGAGCCGCCCACGCCCACTTCCAGGCCCGCCTGGACGCCGAGATCGCCGCAGGCCGCTGGTCGCCGCCGCAACCACCGCTCACTCCGACCATGGAACCCACCTTCCCCGGCGCTGCGCCTACGATGCTCTCCGAGGACCCGTCATGACCGGCAACGCGGAGAGGCACTCCAAGCACTCCATGACCGAATCACTTTTCGCCTTGGAAGAACCCGGAACCCAGCTCCCCGTCGAGCTCGACGACGGCGGCAAGAGCTCCGGAGTCGAGACCGAGGACATCGGCGAGCGGATCGACAGCCCTTTCGACCCGGACCAGATCGAAGTCCAAACCCGCAATCCCACTGTCGGCCTGCTCCTCAACCGCATTCGGCGCGACACGATCGACCTCGCACCCGACTTCCAGCGCCGCGCCGGCATCTGGACACCCAAGGCACAGAGCCGCCTCATCGAGTCGCTGCTCCTTCGCATTACGCTTCCGACTCTTTATGCCGCCGAGGGCGACGATGACTCGTGGGCCATCGTCGACGGCGTGCAGCGTCTCTCGACCATCGCCCGATTCGTCGCACCGGAAGCGATCAGCGCCGATCCACTACGCCTCACTGGCCTTGAGTACCTCGTCGAGTTCAATGGCTGCACCTTCGACGAGCTGCCCAGCCGGCTGCAGACGCGGATAGAAGAAACAGAGCTGGTCGTGCTCCTCATCCGGCGCGGCACTCCAGAAGAGGTCAAGTTCAACATCTTCGCCCGCATCAATACTGGCGGGCGCCCTCTCACCCGCCAGGAGCTGCGCCACGCGCTTATCCCAGGCCGGGCCCGCAGTTTCCTCTATGAGCTTGCGAACACCGATTCTTTCCGTGAGGCGACGGCCTACAGCGTTTCTCCGGAACGTATGTCGGACCGCGAAATGTGTCTGCGCTTCCTGGCGTTCTCGCTCACTCCTGCCGAGACGTATGCGAGCCAGGATTTCGATGGTTTTCTGCGCGACGCGATGCATCGGATCAATCGCATCGAGGAACCAGACCTCCTCCGGCACCGTCTCATCTTCGAGAACGCGATGCGGGCGAGCAGCGAGGTCTTCGGCGAGCACGCCTTCCGCAAGCGATTCTCCGGGTACTCCCGCCGATCCCCTGTCAACAAGGCACTGTTTGAAGCAGAATCGGTTGCCCTGTCGCTCCTCTCCCCGAACGAGATCCGCACCCTCGCCGAGAGGCACGCCCAGGTCGATGAAGGGTTCATGGGACTCATGGAAGACGCCGACTTCTTCAACGCGGTATCCGCTGGAACCGGTGACATCGGCAAAGTCAAGTACCGCTTCCGAAGGATGACCGAGATGTTCCGTGAGGTGCTGGATGCTTGATGCGATCGGTATCACCAACTTCAAGGCGTTCGCCCGCCAAGACCTCGCTCTGGCCCCGTTCACCCTTCTTACCGGCCTCAATTCGTCCGGCAAGAGCAGTGTCCTCCAGTCCCTCGCTCTTCTGCGCCAGTCGTTCGAGGCGGGTCTGCTCGATGAGGTAGACGACATGGGCGGACTCCTACTCAACGGCGAGCTTGTCGAGCTGGGTACCGGCCAGGACGTGCGTCACGACACGTACGTCCGCCATGAGGTGAACAGCCCAGACGATCGCAACATCGTCCTCTCCATCACGACGGAGGGCGTTCCCTACGAGTGGCGCGCGGAGTACGGTCGTGAGGACGATCTCCTCAGACTCCTCTCCCGACCAGTCCGGCCCGTCTCTTCGACTTCGTACGATCTGCGGTCCCTCTTCGGGCGTCGGTTCCAGTACCTCAAGGCGGACCGGATCGTCCCAGCCGTCAGCTACCCGCGGTCGCACGAGGCAGCGGTCCGCCGCGGCTTCCTGGGCGCGCGCGGCGAACACACCGTCAACTTTCTTCGCGCGCACCAGGACGACTCGGTCAAGGCCGAATCGCTTTGCCTCCCGGAGGCGTCATCCACGACCCTCCTCTCGCAGACCGACGCGTGGATGCAGCGGCTGTGCCCGGGTGTGAACCTTCAGGCAGTTGGCATCGACGGCACCGATACCGTGCGGCTCAGTTACGGCTTCGGCGCGGGAGTGTCCGCCTCGAACCGTTATCGGCCCACCAACGTCGGGTTCGGCCTCACCTACGCGCTGCCGATCGTCATCGCGTGCTTGTCCGCACGGCCCGACTCGCTGATCCTGCTGGAGAACCCGGAGGCCCATCTCCATCCGCAGGGCCAGACCTGGCTGGCGTATCTCGCCGCCGCAGCTGTCAGCGCGGGCGCCCAGGTCATCATGGAGACGCACAGCGACCATGTCCTCAACGGACTCCGCCTCCGGGTCAAGCAGGGCAAGTTGCGGGCGGATTCAACAGCCGTGCACTTCTTCAGGCGGAAGGGGCAGTCGACAGAGGTCGTCACTCCGGTTATTGCGGACGACGGCACGCTCTCCGACTGGCCCACAGGTTTCTTCGACGAGTGGGAGAACTCCCTCGATCAACTTCTGGACTGAGAGCACTTGGCGTCGTTGCGCATCACCGCGGCGACAAGCAGCAAAGGGAATTGGGGTGGGGTATGCCGCTGCTGCTGTTTCTCAATGAAAAGTCATGCGAGTCCAACTCTGGACCGGCCGAAGTCGCTGCGGGCATGCGGGAGTTCGTATGTGTGCTGAAGCGCCTGCGTGAGTGGCGCAGCATCAGTCTGGCGACTCAGAGTCCGCTGCCGGAGGCCGAGCTCGCACGCGGGTACTACTACGGACAGTGGTGCAGTGACAACCGGAACAAGGACCAGCATCGCTTCATCCAGGCAATGCGCAACCGGCGTACGACCTTCAGTGACGCGCTCCATTCCGCAGCCGCGCCTGATCAGGGCGGCGTCGAGCACCGGCACAACGGTGTCGTTGTCCAAGGTCTCGGGGCCGCTCATCTGGCGGACGGTATGGCCATCAGCCTGCCTCTCGATCCCATCTGGAACGCATCCCAGATGGAACTGGAGGTCGAGGAAGTCACCGAGGACCCCGTCGGTGGTGAGCTGCTGGTCGAAGAGTTCACGGCCTCCGTACGCCACGCATCAGCGACCCGGCACCTCGACACGCACGAGCAGTGGGGCCGCTCAGAGGGGATCGATGCGGTCTCTTCGCCCGTGGAACTGTGGGAGCTCCGGGAGGATATTTTCCCGAATGTTCAATTACTTCCCCGCGTCCAGGGTGATTTGGAGAAGCTGGACCCCAAGTGGTTCAAGCCCGCCCGCAGGATGCTGAAACAACTGGAAGCATCCGCAGCCGGATGGGACCCCGCCTCCGCCACAGGCCCTGACTGGGAGGCACCCCACATCACTCCCGAGCACGAGCACGCCAGAAAGCAACGCTACTGGGACGATCTCGACGGCGTGAGCCGCTGCTTCGAACTGCACGGGCGGCTGAACCGAGGCGCCGGACGGATCTATTTCCGACTCGTGCCGGAAGAGAAGGCCATCCGGGTCGCCTATATCGGCCCACACCTATGAACAGATTCCGACCGCCTTCCGGTACGCTGCCCGCATCCACCCGATAGGTTCGCGACCATGCCCGGCCGTCTGCTCGAACTCCATGTGGAGAACTTCCGCAGTCTCCGTGACGTGACCGTCCCCCTCGGCCCGCTTACCGTTCTGGTGGGGCCGAACGGGGTTGGCAAGTCCAACCTGCTGAAGGTCTTCGACCTGCTCTCGGACATCATCCGGACCGACCTCCAGCCCGCACTGGACGCCCGCGGTGGCTTCGACGAGGTCGCGTTCTGGGGTGGTCCGAAGCCGCCCACGTCCATGACGGTCCGCCTCAAGGCGACCTGGACGACCCACGCGAGCGTCAACGCGCCCGACGAGTACGAGCTCACCGTCCGCCGCCGCAAACTGCGGAACAGAGAGCACGCCTACAGCCTGTCCCGCAGCGAGAGCTTCCAGTTCAAGCGGACCCAAGGGCGTGGGCGGCGCATCACTGTCTCCGGCGAGGAGGCCAAGGTCGTCGACAGGCGGGCGGGCAAAGAGTCCGACAGCGGGAGCTTCGGCATTCAGCGGCTGAGCAGTGGTCTGTCCACCCTGCCTCGGCTGGCCAGTTCGGACGGCGGCGAGGAGGTGTCCAAGGTGGCTGACCAGCTCTCCTCCTTCAGAGTGTTCGACGTAGACGTGGACGCTGCCCGCCAGCCCTCCCGCCTACGTCGCAAAACGCTCTTCCTCCAGGAACTCTCGTCCGAAGCGGACAACCTGGCCGAGTTCTTGTTCTACCTCAGTACCAACGACGACACCTGGCAGAATCTCGTAGCCGACGCCCGAACCGTTCTGCCGCAACTCGACGACATCGAGTTCGCAAGGGTCGGCGGCTCCGCCGACCAGGTGACCGTCATCCTCCACGAGCGCGGCCTCCGCCGCTCCACTCCCCTTGCCGACGCCTCCTACGGAACCGTCCGTCTGCTCGGCCTCCTCGCCATGCTGTACGACCCGAACCCGCCGGCCCTCACCTGCGTGGAGGAGATCGACCACGGACTCCACCCGCAGGCCCTGGAACTGATCGTGGCACGGCTCCGCGAAGCGTCCGAGCGCAGCCAGTTTCTTGTCGCCACGCACTCCCCCGCTCTCGTCAACCGACTGCATCCGGAAGAGTTCGTCGTCTGTGACCGCGACGAGGACGGCGCCTCGATCATCCCGGCGTTGACCACAGACGAAGTGCACGCCATTGTCGAGGAGTCCGGCGACCAGCCACTCGGCGAGCTGTGGTTCTCCGGCGTACTCGGGGGCGACCTCACTGGCGGTGAACTGTGAGCCGCAAGTCGCCGATCATCCCGCGACAAGGCCGAGGCGTCATCGTGCTCGCAGGCGAGGACGCCAACGACTGCGACATCCTGGCGCCGATCATCCGCCAGCACCATCCGAACCTGGGCACCGCCAAGCTCGTA
Source organism: Streptomyces sp. NPDC051020 (assembly GCF_040683105.1). NCBI lineage: Bacteria > Bacillati > Actinomycetota > Actinomycetes > Kitasatosporales > Streptomycetaceae > Streptomyces > Streptomyces sp. NPDC051020. The sequence goes on from NZ_JBFBCG010000011.1 coordinate 102,196, forward strand.
CGCATCAACGACCCAGTGCGGCTCAAGAAGAAGACCGGCCATGACCTCGCCACGGCCGTGAGCACGCTCATCGGCAAGGCCAAGGGAAAGGCGCTCCAGCAGCGCGGCCCACTGGTCGGCCTGGTGGTTCATGAGGACCTGGACGGCTTCACGGACACCCGCTACAAGACCATACGCAGGGCCCTCTCCGACGAGCTCGCCCGCCAGAGCCCCTGCGATTCGGCACTCGCCCTGTCGGCCTGGGAATCCGAGGCGTGGCTACTCCTCTTCCCGGCGGCGTTTCCCCGTGTCCGGCCGCGCTGGAAGGTGCCCGCCCAGTTACGCGGCAACGACACCGGGATGCTCAAGGACCCCAAGGAGACGCTGAAGAACAAGCTCGGCGCCCCTACTTTCCGCGAGAGCGACGGCCCACTCATCGCGAAAGCCGCGTACGAGCAAGGCCTGATCCCCACCCCCAAGGGCAAGAACCGCTCGTACGACGACTTCGTGGCCGACCTCACCGAGTGGGGCTGACGGGGCGGCGGTCTGAGGCGCCGCCCAGCCCGCCTCACACGTCGCGCGCGTACCCGACGAACGCGGCCCAGGCAGTCGGAGCGACGGCCAGACCGGGACGCGCGATGTCCTTCGAGTCGCGGACGTGGACAGCGTTCGGGCAGTCCGCTACCTCAACACACTCGCCGCCCTCCCCGCTGCTGTAGCTGGATTTGTGCCAGGTCAGAGCTACCTCGATACACTCTCCGCCTTCTTCACTGCTGTGGCTGCTCTTGAACCAGCCGTGTGCGGGGGCTCCGATCGTGTTCATTTCTCTGCTCTCCCAGCAACATCTCGACGAAGTCCAGCGATTCACGCGGAGTCAGTGCTTGAGCTCGCAGAAGCCCATATGCCTCTTCGAGCTCCCGGACTGAGGTCCGCTCGGTGTAGAGGCGACTGTCCTTGTGTGCCTCGACATAAGCGACCCTCCGTCCTTCACGCGTCTCGATCAAGGTAAACGGCCCTGACAGTGCTGCGTGCTCCTCGCACTCTATGGGCATGACCTGGACCACCACATTGCGGCGTTGCCCGAACAACATGATGTGCTCCCACTGCCCGCGCCTCACGCTCTGGCCGCCGAGGGGCCGTCGCAGGACTGATTCCTCAATGACGAAACTGATCGTCGGCATAGCGGCTTTCGCGAAGATGTCCTGCCGGGCGAGCCTGGCAGCAACCCTCTGGTTGACGGTTTCCTCGCCCAGCAGCGGACGACGCATCGCGAACACCTCCCGCGCGTACTCTTCCGTCTGCAACAACCCAGGTACGGCCTGGTTCGCGTACACATGCAGCTCCACGGCCTCCGCCTCCAGCCGCGCCGCATGCTGGAAGAACGACGGATACCGCGCCCGAGCCACCTCCCCCTTCATCGCAACAAGCAGCCCACCCGCCCCCAGCACCTCATCCGCCCGGTCGATCATCTCCGGCTTCGGAATCCGACGCCCCAGCTCCACCGAGGCGATCTGGTCCTCCCCGTACCCGAGCCGCGACCCCAACTCGGCCCGCGTGAGGCCCTCCCGCTCCCGCAGCAGCCTCAGCTGCATCCCAAAACACCGCAGGAAACCCACAGTCCCGTCGTCCCGCTCCGACTCGCCCATCGCTCACCCCGCCACGTACACCACTCACGCCCTGCCCATCACCACGCTACGCACAGCAACCACACTCACCACCCAAATCCGCAACGCTCCCTCGAACGGGTACCCGCTCTCCCCTGTCCGCCGCCCCGGCCGTTGCCACCGGCGTACACGGGCCGCAGCGGCCTGTACAGCCTGGCCCTGTACAAGCGTTGCTGCTGGTGAACCGGGCACGACCCCAGGCAACCTCCCTCCCATGACCACCCCCAACACCTCGCACGCAGACAAAGTGGCTTACCCCCGCCGAGAGTTCGTCATGCTCTTCACCTCCACCCCACGCGGCGCCCGCCTCGCCCGACTCCTGGTCGGCGAACGGCTGGCCGCCTGGGGCCACCCCTACCGTTCGCCCGTCCACGACACGTTCTCGCTCATCACCGGCGAACTCTGCGTCAACGCCGTGCAGCACGGCCACGTCCCGGGGCGGGACTTCCACGTCCAGCTGACGGAGACCGCCGGGGTCCTCCGTATCGAGGTGACCGACACCCGCACCGAGCGCCGCCCCGACCACGCCAGTCGGCCCACCGCACCGCCCCCGGACTCCGAAACCGGCCGCGGGCTGCTCCTCATCGAGAGCCTGGCTACCCGCTGGGGAGTCACACCGCGCGCGGGGGCTCCCGGGAAGACCATCTGGGCCGAGCTGTGATCAAGACGGGAGAGGCACACGGAACCCTGCCTGCCCGGGCCGTCGCCGTACTGGCTCCGGCCCACGCGGGGCCGACCTGGTCGGCGCCTGGCGGTGACTGCGTACGGCTGGGAGCCGTCGGCGATTCAGCCGGCCGCCGTCGCAACAAGGGACATGGCCGACGCCACCAGGGTGGCGACACCTGGGGCGCCGCCGCAGCGGTCCGCGAGCTGACGGAGCAGCGAGTGCGCGACGACTCGGCCGTCGGGCTCGTCGGGCCGCTGCTGCTGAATTGTGGTGAGCAGGGCGCGGACCCCGTCGTAGTCGGGGATGTCTGCCCGGACCCGGGCCAACGTGGCGTCGAGAGCCGTCAGGATCTGCGCCCACTGGGCCGTGTCGGCCGTCTCGCCGCCCAGGCCCAACTGGGTCTGGGACGAGGCGATCGCGCCCGGCTGGTTCTGGGCCTGTCCCATGACTCCGTTGTTGATGACTCCCGAATTGCCGTGCGGTGCCTGGTTGTCACGGCCTCGGCCGTGGTCTGCGTCGGTGCCATTGTTCCTGCGGAACATCATGTCTTCCCCTCTGCGGATGTTGACCGGTTATCGGTCTTCGTCATGGTGGAGCGCTCGGCTCCGGGCTGGTTCTGGACGTCGCCCATGACGCCCGTATTGATGACCCCGCTGTTCTCCAGGACGTACGTCACCTGCTTCATGTACGCGCCGGTGTCGACGTTGTGTTCCGTGAGAAACGCAAGCACCGACTGGAACACTCGTCGTTTCATCCAGTCGACATAGCGGCGGGCGTCGTCGTACTGGAGCATGTCGTCCATGGCGCGGGACGAATAGACCTCCCGCAGGCTGACCGGTCCCTCGCCCTTGTCCGCATCGGGACGGCGCGAACGGAACGGTCGGCGGAGCCGGTCGAGCAGATCGATGAGGTCGAGTGCGGCGTTGGCGGCCATCCGACCGTGGACGGCCCAGCCGCTCCGTTCCCCGAGGCGGATCGCCGCTCGCAGGGTGGGGTGGATCGGGTTGGTGACATGGGGGCGGACCGTGACCCGCAAGTCGTGATGCTCGTATGCGAAGTTGATGTAGAGGGAGGCGACGAGCTCCCCGTCCCAGGAGACGATGCGGGTGCACAGAAACCTTCGGGCCTCCTTGGTCTCCTTGTTGGCACCGGCCGCCCTGGTGCCGTCCACGGCGAGCGTCAGCAGCGACTCCCATTGCGCGTGGGTGATGTCGCGCCAGCGCTCGGCGGACACCGCCGCCACGTCGAAGACGACGAGGCGGTTCTCGGGGTGGAACTCACCATTCGGCTTGAACGGCTTGCGGAGTTGGTCCCCCACATAGCCGTGCAGGTCGTCCGGGGTGAAGGGTTTGACGCCGCCCGCGGTGCCGTCGGCGGTGTTGATCAGGTCGTCGACGCTGCGGAACAGCTGACGTACGAGGCGGGCTTCCTCGGACTCCGCGTCGGTGAAGTCCTTCGGCAGCACCGGCGCCACATCCACGCCGATGGCGGACTCGAAGATGACGGAGCCGGCCCCCAGGAAATGATGTCCGGATTCTTCCCGGCCCGGTGTGCGGAGGGCGTACGGGACCACCAGGCCGTCCCGTTGTTGTGGTGTCGCTCGAAGCCTGCGGCGGCGGCGCGGGGCCACCCACCAACGGTGGTCGCGCTCGGGGCGGTTGTTCCACGGGGAGGCGCGGATTCTGACATGAGCGACAAGTCGGTCCGCGTAACAGGCTGTCCAGGTGCCGGCCACCAGCATGAGCAGCAGGGTGAGCGGTCCGGTGTTCGTTCTGGCTGCGACGGTCACGGTGCCGCCGAGGGCCAGGAGCAGGAGCGCTCGGCGTACGTGTGTCAGCAGTTCGGCTCCGGCAGCGGTCTGCAGAACGGGCGTGAGGTGGAAGCCCTGTGGCGGGACCGGATGCCCGGGGGCCACACGTCGGCGGACCCAGCGCACGTAGTCGTGTCCCAACGGCACCCACGACTGTTCGCCGGCGGTGCGCAGCGGAAGAAGGACTTCCTGTCTTCGTGCCTGTCGCACCAGGCGCTTCCGGTTGGTCAGGTAGATCCACAGGAGGCGGGGCACCACACGTGCGTACGTCCTCACCAGCCGTTGGACGACTTCGACACGGTCGTCCCTGGAGTACGCGGCCGCGCACAGCCAGTGGGTGACGTCGGAGTGGTCCTGCCCCAGGTCCGCAGCCTCGGCCGGGCCGGGCGTTTCCGGCAACGGCATGGGCGGGGATTTGTCCGAGCTCCGCCTCTGGGGCGGAACGGACTCCGCCGCAGTTTCCGAGCGCTCGAAATCGGCGCCAAGCCCCATTTTCTTGCCTCCCCCGTTGCAATGGGTGACAGGGTCGGGGACAAAGGTCCGTTTCGGGAAGGGCGCGGCCTGCGCATGAAGCGGTTTCTGGCCAACCACTGGACCGACTGTCAGTGACCGGAGATACGGTTGTCCGTGATCGTCGGCTTTGCCGACGCCGTCCTTGCTGGGACATGTACACGAAAGGCGCCGTCGTGAAGCCCACTCTGGCCGCCGCGCAGTTGCGTGGCAGTCTGACCCAGTACCTCACGACGACGTATGCGCTGGCCGACGAAGACACCAGGCTGGCGCTGGAGCGGTTTCTCGGGGACCCGGAGGCGGGGATCTTCCGGGGGCCGTTCCTCCGGATCCGTACGCCGTTCCACACGGCGGACGACGGGTGGCAGTCGTCACTGGAGTGGGAGCCCGGATTTCCGCCGTACCGGCATCAGGCGAAGGCGTGGGAGCGGCTGAGCACGCTGCGCGGGGCGGCCGAGCCGACGCTGGTGACGACGGGGACGGGTTCGGGCAAGACCGAGTCGTTCCTGGTGCCCGTGCTCGATCACTGCCGCCGTCAGAAGGCGCTGGGGCGGCAGGGCGTGAAGGCCGTGCTGCTGTATCCGATGAACGCGCTGGCAACGGACCAGGCCGGGCGTATCGGGGAGTATCTGGCGCAGCCGGAGCTGGCTCAGGTCACGGCGGGGCTCTATATCGGGGACCGGCCGGACACGGACTTCCGGCGGGTGATGACGCGGCGCGAGGAGATGCGCAGGACGCCGCCGGATGTGCTGATCACCAACTACAAGATGCTGGATCTGCTGCTGCAGCGAGCCGAGGACCGGCCGTTGTGGGAGGGCGCAGATCTCACGTACGTGGTGCTCGACGAGTTCCATACGTACGACGGGGCGCAGGGCACGGATGTGGCGATGCTGCTGCGCAGGCTCGGGGCGACGGTCGGTGCCTCGCGGGCGGGGCGGCCTCTCGGTGACATCTGCCCGGTGGCGACGTCGGCGACGCTGGGCGAGGGCACCGGTGGGCTCGGCGGGATTCTGGAGGTGGCCGAGCAAGTCTTCGGGGTGCCGTTCGGGGCAGATTCGATCATCGGTGAGGAGCGGCAGGACGCCGACCAGTTCATCGGTGAGGTGAATTACGAGTTGCCGGATCCGCCGACTCCGAAGGAAGTCATCGAGGCGTCCGGCGGGCCGGGCATCGAGTCACAGCCGGACCGTCTCGATCTGGACGGGTTGGCGTATCTGCTGTTGAACCGGCAGGCGCTGGATCCCTTCAAGCTGGGGCGGATGCTCAAGCAGCACGACTTCACGCATGCGGTGCTGGCCCTGTTGAACGGGGAGCCGCTGGACGAGTGGGGGCTGCGCGACCGCATGGCCCGCTTCGGGTACTCGTGGGCGCGGACCGCCCGGGAGAATCCCCGGCTCGCGCTGGAGGCGTTGTCCCGGTTCGTGGCGCTGCTGTCCGCGGCGCGGGATCCGGCGTCGGACGCACGACGGCCCCGGCCGCTGCTGCACATCGAGGCACACCTGTGGGTGCGGCCGGTGAGCCGGGTGCTGCGTGGGGTCGGTGCGGCGCCGGAGTTCCGGTGGTACGAGGACGAACGGACGGCCGCCAGGAAGGCGGCGCTGGGCGCGGCGCCGCAGGAGGAGGCGGAGGGGCGGGACAGTGCGGACTGGCCTTCCGTGGACTCGCGTCGGGCCACCGCTCTGCCCGGGTCGGACACGGTGCGCCGGCCCGCGCAGACCCAGCTGCCCGCCGTGTACTGCCGACACTGCGGACGGTCGGGGTGGGCTGCGATCTCTCCGGAGTCCGATCCCCAGCAGCTCGTCATAGCTGCGGACAAGATCTGGCGGGCCGGTGTCGGCCGCGACAAGCGGCGCATCCGGTATTTCATCGCGGCCACACCCGCCGAGGCGACCGAGGCGCTCAACGCGCTGACGGGTGCCGCACCGGCGTCGGGTGGTGTGGACCCGCTGTCCGTGGTCGTTCTCGACGGCGCCGGGAGCACGTACCGGATGCCGGTGCCGGGCGATGCGGAGGAGCTTCAGGACGCCTGGTTCGCCCTTGCCGTCCTGGACAAGAAGACGGCGGACGGGGCGGCGAAGGACGACCGCTGCCCCGCGTGCGGTATCGACAACGGCATCAGGTTCCTGGGTACGGCGCTGGCGGCGCTCGCCTCGGCGACGGTCACGCAGCTGTTCACCGGCGGGGAGATCGCGCTGCTGCCGGAGGAGCGCAAGACGCTGCTCTTCAACGACTCGACGCAGGACGCCGCGCACCGTGCAGGGTACGTCGCCAACGCGTCGTACAAGTTCTCGCTGCGGTCGCTGCTCGCGCACAATCTGGACGAGTCGGGGGCGCCGCTCGCGCTCAACGACCTGATCGGCAATGTGCTGGACTCGGTCGACGACCCGCAGGCGCTGGCCGCTGTCGTGCCGCCGGATCTGCATGACGAGGCCGGCGTGGACCGGCTGTTGTCGGGCCGGGGCACGGGCGACGCGCGGACGTGGAAGCTGATCGGGGAGCGTCTGGCGTTCGCGACGGTCATGGAGTTCGGGCTGCGGTCCCGGATGGGCCGGACGATGGAGCTGACGCGGACGGCAGCCGCCGAGGTCGCGGTGGTGAACCCGGAGCGGGTGGCGGCGCTGGCCCGCGATCTGCATCTGACGCTGCCGGGGCAACTGGTGGTGAGCCAAGGACTGCCGACCACCGATCGGTACCTGGCCTTCGTGCGGGGGCTGTTGGAGCGGATACGGACGCGGGGCGGGGTGCGGCACCGCTGGCTCGATACGTGGATCAAGGAAGCTGGGGTCAATCAGTACCTGATCTCCGGGCAGCGGGCGGAGGGCATGCCCGCGTTCCCGGAGGGGTATGTCGCTCCGCCGCGCTTCCTGCTGGACAGCACGAAGGAACGCAGCAAGTTCGACACCGTCACCGGACGGGGCGGCTGGTACCAGGACTGGACACGGCGCTGTCTGTCGCTGGACGCGGCCGGGGCGAGCGAGTACCTGCGCCGCCTGCTGCCGGTGCTCGCGGAGGAGGGACTGCTGTCGGTACGGGTGGCCGCCGACCGCACCACGCGGGTGTACGGGCTGCAGCCGGGGCACATCGAGGTGCGGCTGCTGGACGACTCGGTGGTCAACAAGGCGTTCGTCAGCTGCGACGCGTGCGGCTGGCAACAGGTCGTACCGCCCGAGCGGCGCACCCGTTGGTACGGGCATCCCTGCCCGCGCTACCGCTGCAAGGGCAACCTGACTCCGCCGCAGTACGGCATGTCCTCGACGGGGGCGGGTTCGGGCGGCTTCGGCGGGAAGCTGGAGCGCGACTATCAGGGCGACTACTACCGGCGGCTGTATCTGACGGGCGGCACCTACCGGGTAGTGACCGCGGAGCACACGGGCATGCTGACCCGGCCCGAACGCGAGCGCGTGGAGCGGACGTTCCGCGAGGGCACGCACTACACCGACCCGAATGTGCTGTCCTGCACGCCGACGCTGGAGCTCGGCATCGACATCGGCGACCTGTCCGCCGTCCTGCTCGGTTCGCTGCCCGGCGGCCCGGCAAATTACGTGCAGCGGGCCGGGCGGGCCGGGCGCAAGACCGGCAACGCGCTGGTGGTGGCCTTCGGCGGGCGGCGTGCCCGTGATCTGTACTACCTCGACGATCCGCGGCAGATGATCGCCGGGGACATCGTGCCGCCCGGTTGCTACCTGTCCGCGGTGGAGATCCTTCGCCGCCAGTACACGGCGCATCTGCTGGACCTCGCGGCGCGCGGCGAGCTGGCGACTGCGGACGGCGAGCGGTTGCAGCCGGTGCCTCGGCTCGCCTCGGCCCTGTTCGGGACGACGGGGTGGTGCCAGGACCTCCAGGACGCGGCCCTTACCGAAGGGGCTCGCCGGGTGGAGGAATTCCTGGCGCTGTTCCCCGTGGGCAAGGGCGAGGACACCGGGGTCTCCGATCATGCGGCCGACGAGCTGCGCGCGTACGCGACCGGCGGCATCGTCCGTACGCTGCAGGAGGCCGAGGAGGACTGGACCGGCCGGCGCGAGGAACTGCGGCGGCGCATCGCGGCGATCGACGTGGCCGTGGACGGACTTCTCGAGGACGACCGCGAACAGGGGCCGGAGCGACGGGAGTTGCTGGCCGAGCGCCGTTCGACCGGCGACCTGCTGCGCAATCTGAGCCAGACGAGCGCGCACGGTGTGCTGGTGGAGCTGGGGCTGCTGCCGAACTACAGCCTCGCCGACACGGTGACGACCCTGGAGGGCACGCTCTACTGGAAGGAGACCGGTGACCCCGCCGACGGGGATGCCGATGCCGCTCCGACCAGCACTTATCGCAGCGAGGTCCGTGATTACGAGCGCTCCCGCAAGCTCGCCCTGACCGAGCTCGCCCCGGGCAACAGCTTCTACGTCAACGGCTACAAGCACGTGGTGCGCGCCCTGGACATCGGCAGCCCGGAGCGGCGCGCCTGGTCGGTGTGGCGGCTCTGCCCGGCCTGCGGCTATGTGCGGACCGAGGACGCCCAGAGGGACACGTCGCCGTGTCCGCGCTGCGCCTCGCGGGAGATCGCGGATGCCGGGTGCGTGAGCTACGTGCTGGAGCCCAAGCGGGTCATGGCGCGCGACAAGCGCGACGACGCCCGGGTGCGGGACGACCGGGACGAGCGCGACCGCAGGCGGTATGCGGTACTGAAGACCGTGGACATCGACCCGGCGCATCTGGCCCCCGGATCATGGCGGCACGACACGGCTGTGTTCGGCGCGGACTTCACCCGGCGCGCGGTGGTCCGGACCCTGAATCTGGGCCTCGACCGGCAGGACGGCAGCTCCACGGTGTCGCTGGCCGGTGAGGACGGCGTCCGGCTCAACCCCTTCTACGTGTGCACGAGTTGCGGCGGCGCCACGTCCGAGGGGCGGCCGGTCGTCGACCAGGCGCAGCATGCGCTGAGCGAGTCGCTGAGCAGGTCCACCCGGGCCAGTGCCCATCATCAGCTGTGGTGTCCGCGCCGTCGGCAGCGCGGCGCCGGTGAGGAGCAGGGCAAGGGCGAGGACGTACCGCTGCTGCTCGCCCATGAGCTGGTCACGGAGGCCGTACGCATCCTGCTGCCGGTTTCCGTGGCGCGTGCGAAGGAGCGGCTGGCCTCGTTCACGGCCGCGCTGTTCGCCGGCATCGCCGCCCGCTATGGGGGCGATCCGGACCACATCGATATCGCGGCGGCCTCGATGCCGGACAGCGGGGACGGGCTGGGGGCCGACTACCCGCGGCGCTTCCTCGTCGTCCACGACCGGCTTCCGGGCGGCACGGGCTATCTGCACCGGCTGGCATCCGCGGAGGGGTTCCGTGAGGTGCTGTTGAAGGCGCGCGAGGTGATCGAGAATTGTGGATGCCGCGAGAAGGGTCTCGACGGCTGCCACCGCTGCCTGCTGCGACGGGTGCCGCCGGGCGACTACGACAGGGTGAGCCGCCAGGAAGTCCGGCAGATGCTCGACGAGTTGCTGGGTGCGGACGGTGAGCGATGGAGCACTTCTCCGGTCGCGACGACGCAGCACATTCCGATGGAACAGCAGGCGGAGAGCGACCTCGAGGTCGTCTTCATAGACACGTTGCGCGCGTGGGCGTCGCTACCTGGCAGCCGGGCGAGCGGCGACGCGTACACCACTCCTGCGGGTACGCACGCGCTGGACCTTCGGCTGACCGGTACCGATGGCAAGACGGTCAGCTGGCGGGTCTCCCAGCAGCGGGTGCTCGACGGCACCCGCCCCGATGTCCTGTTCGAGCGGCTGGATGCCCCCGGGCGCCGGGTGGCGCTCTACCTGGACGGCTACGCCTTCCACGCAGGGCAGAAGCACAACCGGATGGCGGACGACGCCGCGAAGCGGACCCGGCTGCGGGCGGACGGTCTGCGGGTCTTCCAGCTGACCTACGCGGACGTGAAGGAGTGGCAGCGCCGGGTCAAGGACACGGGGTACGCGGGCGCGGGACCCGCTTCCCCGGTCTGGCGGCCGTACGGGGACCCCGGGGAGGCCAAGGCACGTGGCTACTACGCCGGCGTGCGAAAGGGGCTGCCCGGCGAGCTCTCGGAGACGGTGTGGGTCAACCCGGCGGATCTGCTCATGGCGTATCTGCGTGATCCCTCGGCCGACCGGTGGCTGTGGCGGGCGGAGGCGGCGGTCGCCGGTCTGCTCGGGGCCGGGGTGCGCGGCGGTCCGGTAGGCACTGTCGGTGAACAGATCATGCGGGCGTTGAGTGGCGCGGAGCCGACCGTACGACCCGGTGGGAAGGTTCAGGTGTACGCGGCCGAGGATGCGTCGGCATGCAGGCTGGTGTTCGCGGTGGACGGGCGGAACCGTCCGCCGTCGTGGACGGCACTGACCGTCATCGATGACGCGGACAGCGTGTTCGGAGACGAGGAGGCGCACAAGCGGCGCTGGCGTGGCTGGTTGTACTGGAGCAATCTGCTGCAGTTCCTGGAGCACGGCGGGGGTGACAGCGTCCAGCTGACGGCGGGGCAGCTGGACGGGTTCGCACCCGAGATGCTGGGTGTCGCGGGCGGCGCGGGGCTGCTCACCACGATGCTCTCCCTCGAAGCGATGGCCGCCGAGGCCGACGGAGGCCGTGCGCCTGTGGACTCGGGCCCAGCGGCGGCTTCCGGCGACGCGCGGGCCGTGACAGTGGTCGTGGCCGAAGCCGACGCAGCACTGCCCGCCGCGTCCGGCAGGGATCCGCGCTGGGAGCAGGTCCTGGAACACCTCGACCCGGACGAAGCGGGGCTCGAGGACCTCGCGCTGCGCCTCGCGGCGATGTCGGGCGTCCCCGTACCCGCGGACGGTCACGAGCTGGACGACCGGGGCTGGATGGCCGAGTTGGCCTGGGTGGACGCGCGCATCGGCGTCGTTCTCGCACCGCACCCCGTCCTCGGGGACGAGCGCAACCCCGAGGCCGAGGACCGCGACCGGGCCTTCGCCGCCGCCGGCTGGGAGGTACGTCCCGCCACAGAATGGACCGCCGAGGAGATCGCCGCGAGGCTCGGCGTACAACCTTCCTCCGACGGCATACGTCGTGACCAGGAGAACCACCGCACCAAGAAGGACGGGGAAGACGAGTCGTGACCACCCAGAGTGTGACCCTGCGCCTGCTCGACAAGGCGGACAGGGAGATCCTCAAGCTCCCCCGTTCGGTCAAGGGCGCGATCTATGACTTCCAGCACAAGTTCAAGAACAACCCAGGCTCGACAGGCATCCAGCTCAAGCAGCTCAAGGGCCACGACAAGCTCTGGTCGGCGCGCGTCAACGACGAGTACCGGGCATTGCTTCTGCGCCTCGCCGACGACGACTGGCTGATCGTCTCGGTCAAGCACCGCAAGGACGTCTACGAGCATCTCGACCGGCTCGCGTACTCGGTCAACCGCATCACCGGCGGTATCGAGTACGTCGACCTCCAGGTCGTGGAGGAGAGCCTGCTGGCGGCACGCGCCGCCACCGCTCCCCCGGCACAGCCCGCGGCTCCCGCCCCCGAGCCTGCGCCGCCTGTGGAGCCTGTGGAGCCTGCACAGCCGACTCAGGTCGAGCGGCCTGCGGGACCCGCGCCCGCGTTGCTGTTCGCGGCCTGGACCGAGCAGCAGCTCACGGACCTCGGCGTCGCCGGGCCGCTGATCCCCGTCATCCACGCGCTGACCACCGAGGACCAGCTGCTCGGGCTCGTCGACTACGCACCGCAGCTGACCGGTGAAGTACTGCTCGCGCTCTACGACAAGAAGTCGTTCGACGAGGTACTCGAGCAGATCACCGCGCCCGTCGCCGCACCCGAAGCCGTCGACACCGATGACTTCCAGGCCGCCGTCGAACGCCCGGCGACCATCGTCACGACGACCGACGAGGCCCTGCGCGAGGCCCTGGAGGGCGAGGACTTCGGCCGCTGGAAGGTCTTCCTGCACCCCACCCAGGCCAAGCTCGTGAACCGCGACTACAACGGCCCCACACGCGTCGGCGGTGGCCCGGGTACCGGTAAGACCATCGTGGCCCTGCACCGGGTGAAGCATCTGGTCGAGCAGCTCCCGCCCGGTCGCGACAAGCCGATTCTGCTCACCACTTTCAACAAGAACCTCGCCGCCGACCTCCGATCCCGGCTGCTCGCGCTGGGCGGCGAGACACTGCTCGCCCGCGTGGAGATCAGCCATGTCGACCAGCTGGCCCTGCGGATCGTGCGCGAAGCCGAGCCCGGCAGCCGTAAGCAGACCATCGACGACAACCAGGCCGTGCGCGAGTGGCGGTCGCTGCTCGAAGAACTCGACGAGTCGGGCTGGGACGCCGAGTTCCTCCAGGACGAGTGGTCGCAGGTGATCCTGGGGCAGGCCGTCACCTCCCGTACGGAGTACTTCCGGGCCCGCAGGGCGGGTCGCGGGCGCACCCTCACCCGCTCCGAGCGCGCCGACATCTGGCAGCTCGCCGAGCGCTTCACCCAGCGCCTCGACCGCCTAGGCCGGCAGACCTGGGACCAGGTGTCCGAGCGGGCGGCGCGCCTGGAGATGCAGCGCGAGCAGCGCATTCTGGCGATGGACCAACAGCGCGAGGAGGCCGGTGGGCTGGACAACATCCACCTGCAGGCCGGCTCCGGCGGCTGGCTCCGATACCGCTACCAGCACATCGTCGTGGACGAGGCCCAGGATTTGCGGCCCGCGCACTGGAAGATGCTGCGCGCGATGACCGCGCACAGCCGCAACGACCTCTTCCTGGTCGGCGACACCCATCAGCGCATTTACAAGAACCAGGTGACGCTCGGCAGCCTCGGCATCAATATCCGTGGCCGCGCCTCGAAGTTGAGCCTGAGCTACCGCACGACGCGCCAGATCCTCCGCTCGGCGCTCGATGTGCTCAGCCAGGAGAAGTACGACGACCTCGACGGCAGCGAGGAGACCCTGGCCGGATACCGCTCCGTCCTCAGTGGAGGAGTACCCGATCTGCACGGCTGCACGGACTGGTCCGCCGAGCGTGAGGCGATCGCGACGCTGATCCAGCATTGGGGGGACATCCCCCACGAGCAGATCGCGATATGTGTACCCACTAACCAGATGGCGACCGAGGCTGCGACGACCTTGGCGGAGCACGGCATCCGCGCCGTCGAGATCGGCCCGGACGGCCCGCGCGGCGACGGCGGTGTCCACATCGGCACCATGTTCCGCTTCAAGGGCCTCGAGTACCAGCGCATGATCGTGGCCGGTGTCAGCGACGGCCTGATCCCCCGGGACGACGTGAACCGGAGGCGCACCACCGATCCGGTGCGCTACCGGCGCGAAGTCCAGCAGGCCCGCTCGCTGCTGTTCGTCGCCACGACCCGAGCCCGCGACAGCCTGGACATCTTCTGGCACGGCACGCCCAGCCCGTTCCTGGCGCCACTGGTGGCCGCTGTCCCGGCCTGACGGGCGGACGGTCAGAGCGGCTGCGGCCCCTGCGGGACGAGGAACGGGCGACGCGGGTCCTCCGGCGGTGTGCGACGCGTTGCCCGGGCCGGATCCGGGAGCGGAAGGTACGGCGACAGCGCCGCATACACGTCGACCGCCGAAGCAGGGCGGTCTTCGGGTCGCTTGGCCAGCAGGGCCGAGACCAGGTCCTGGAGCGGCCCGTCCACGTCCACCCCGGCATCCGCGATCGGCGGAGGCGGCACCGTGAGGTGCTGGGTGGCGAGGAGTGCCGGTCTGTCCGAGCCGAAGGGCGGGCTTCCGGCCAGCATGTGGTGCAGCAGGCAGCCGACCGCGTACAGATCGCTGCGTGCGTCGAGCGGCTGGTTCCCGGCCAGGAGTTCGGGGGACGCGTACACGATGTTCCCCAGGCTCTCCCCGGTCATGGTGAGACTCGGATCGGTCTCGGACAGGACCTTCACGAGGCCGAAGTCGAGGATCTTCACGATCCCGTCGCGCCGCACCATGACGTTCTCCGGCTTCAGGTCCCGGTGGACCAGACCTGCGGCGTGCGCCGCGGAGAGGCCGGCACACAGCTGGGCGGCGACAGCCACAGCTGCCGGCACATCGAACCGCTCGTCGTCCTGCTGGTCGAAGAGATACTCCAGGGTGGTGCCGTCGACGAGCTGCATCACCAGGCAGCAGATGTCGTCCGTGACCGCGGCGTCGTACACGGCGGTGACGTTGGGGTGATCGAGCCGAGCCGCGGCCTTCGCCTCGCGCTCGAAACGGGCGAGGGCCCTGCGTCGGCTGTCGGGAAGGGCAAGGAGATCCGCGGCCACAGTCTTGATCGCGACGGGGCGGTCCAGGTGCAGATCCCGGCCGCGCCATACCTGCCCCATGGACCCTTGCCCCAGCAGGTGCTCCAGCCGATGGCGCCCCCGCAGGACCACTCCCGGGCCGACCTTCTCCACTTCCCGTCCTCCACTGATCATCGCGCGCACGAAACGCCCTGACCGGACTCGGCCCGGACGGTGCTGCGCTGATTGCGTGCCCTCGTACAGCCTCGAGTCGATCACATTCACGACTCCCCCTCATCCACTTCACGCCAGGCGCACACACGATCGCCACGCTGTGAACAAAGTCAATGTCCGTAGTAGCCTGCCACGTGATATGGGGTGCCCCACCGACCCGAACACCGACCGCGGAGATCTCGATGCCATCAGCCCAAGCCGTACCGGTCACCCTCGCGGAGATCGCTCGGATCGCGGGAGTGGGACGCGCGGCGGTAAGCAACTGGCGGCGTCGCCACGACACCTTCCCCGACAGGATCGGCGGTACGGACGCGAGTCCGCAGTTCTCGCTCGCCGAGGTGGAGGAATGGCTCCGGTCGAACAGCAAGCTCAAGAACGCCGGAGGCCGCGAGCTGCTGTGGCCGCGCTTCGAGGCACTCGGCAGCCGGGACGAGGCCGGTCTCGCGATCGCCGAGGCGGGACGCCGTATGCGCGGCGGACGTGCTCGGGCCATGGATCCGCCGTTGTCGCCGGATGCCCAGGAGCTGATCGGGGAAGCTGCCCGGCTGGGGCGCCGGGAGGGCGCGAAGGAAACCTTCGACTTCCTGCTCCAGCGCTGGCTCGACGCACACGTCCGCCAGATCAGCACCACCCCTCCCGCATTGGCGGCCCTGATGGCCGAGATCGCACTGCGCGTTGGGACGAATCGTTCCGCCAACAGGGTGACGGTTCTCGATCCGGCATGTGGCACCGGACATCTGCTCGCCGCCGCGGCGGAGGCCCACCGGTCCCTCCCGGTCGAGCTGCTGGGCTGCGAACAGGACCCCGCGCTCGCCGCCCTGGCCGCCGCCCGGCTTGCCTCGGGCCAGGGGCCGGGCGACGTCACAGCCGAGATCCGAGCGGGCGACTCACTACTGGCCGACCCGTTCAGCGGCGTCACGGCGGATGTAGTGCTGTGCAACCCCCCCTTCAATGAACGTGACTGGGGTTACGAGGAGCTGGCCACCGACTCCCGCTGGACACACGGCCTGCCGCCGCGCACCGAACCCGAACTCGCCTGGGTTCAGCATGCTTTGGCGCACCTTGAACCCGGTGGAACCGCCGTGGTGCTCATGCCTCCCGCCGTGGCCTCGCGCAAGGCGGGCCGGCGGATCCGCGGCGCCCTGCTGCGCAGCGGAATCTTGCGAGCTGTGATCGCGCTGCCCCCGGGCAGTGCGCAGCCGCACAGTGTGTCGCTCCATCTCTGGGTCCTGCGCGCCGGACACGCCGCGAACGGTACGGGCGACGTCACTCTGGTTGATGCAGCACGAGCCGGGAGGTCAGGCGGCAGGGAGGCCGGAGCGCCCGACTGGGAGGCGCTCGCCGATTTCGTACGCTCCGTGTTCGACGCCATCGATCCGGAGTTGCCCGCAGTCGCATTGCCCCCGGGCGCCGCCCGGGTCTCGCTGATCGACCTGCTGGACGACGAGGTCGACCTCACGCCCGGCCGATACGTGGCATCGACCGATCAGGAGGCACAGCCGGAACTGGCCGATTCCTGGCAGGAATTCACGGCGTTGCTCACTGGTCTGCAGCAGACCGGGAAGGTACTGGCCGGCCTCGACCTGGCCGGCGGGGGCGAGCGGCACGCCGCAACCACGGTGGGAGATCTGGCGCGGGCTGGGGCGCTCACACTGAGGAGTGGTCAGCAGCCGTCCGACGGAGCGGTGCAGAAGGAGCCTCCTGCAGCAGGTGGTGTCCCGCTGCTCACCGTGCCGGACCTGCTTTTGGATACCGGGTCGAGCGGCTGGCTGGCCTCGGCCGACGCCGTCGTGGTCGCCGAGCCGGGTGATGTGATCGTCGCCGGAGTGGCCCGCGCCTTCAGTGCCTGGGTGCACCAGGGACAGCCGACCGCGCTGGGTCCTCAGCTGCACGCACTGCGGGTGGCCCCGGACATGCTCGATGCCCACTTCCTGGCCGGGTGCCTGCGTGCCCCGTCGAACGGCCGGCAGGCGGGCACTCACGCGTCCAGCTCCTCCCGGGTGGACGTACGCAGGCTTCATGTCCTGCAACTACCTCTGGAGGACCAACGGCAATACAGCGAGGCGTTCCGGACCGTGAAGGAGTTCCACTCGCTGATCTCCCGGCTGGACGGTATCGGCACAGGGCTCGTGAACAACCTCAGCGACCGGCTGGTCGCAGGACGTCTTCCGGCGGGTCGCTGACGCGCTCGGCAGATCCGGGCTGTTCGGACCCCGGCTCCGCGCACCGCTCGGACACATCGAGCTCCACCTCGCTGCGAATCTGTTCGACCCACGCCGCCTGTGGGGCGGGCAGTGCGGCCGCGAGGGCCTTCGTCTCGTCGAGAACGACGAGGGCGGCGGAGATCTCACCGAACGCGAGGCGGCATTCGGCGGCGCGCAGGGCGAGTACCGCCCGCTCGGCACGGTCCCGGGGGGCGTCTCCACAGACCAGTTCGCGTCCGAGCCCGTCGTAGAGTCCGGCTGCGCCGCCGCAGTCTCCGAGGAGGCGCAGTCCTTCGGCGGCCAGCAGCCACACGTCCCGGACCAAGGGGCGCTTGGCACCCCACTCCACGCGTACCCGCGGGGCCAGTTCCGCCAGGCGCCCCACAGCGGCACCCGGCTCCCCGTCGTGGAGCTCTCGCCGTGCCGCTTCGCAGAGTCGCTCGACGTCCCGGACATCGAGCCACTCGTCGTCCCTGCGGGAGGGTGCGGGCGCACGCGTGGGCTGCTCCTGAACGGCTGTCCGGAACGGCCGGGTCGGATCGGGGTCCAGCCGGGGCCTGGGCCCGGGATCGTCGGGCCGTGGCACCCATGACTGCAGTGTGGAGCGCACCTCTGCGACGGTGGGGCGGTCCTGCGGATCCTTTGCGAGCATGCGCAGGACCAAGGCATCCAGTTCATCGGGGATCGCGGCGGCGTGCAGGCCCGGCGGCAGCGGCTCGTCGTGCAGATGCTGGTGGTTGAGGAGCTGCGTGCTATCGGCGACGAACGGGGCTCGCCCGGTGCAGAGCTTGTAGCAGACGCATCCCAACGCGTACACATCGGTGCAGGTGGTGGGCTCTTTCTCCAGGATCTGTTCGGGCGCCTGGTAGCCACGGCTTCCCAGGGTGGAACCATGCCTGGTGTACTGGGTGGCCCCAGCATCGAGGGGCTTGGCGATGCCGAAGTCGATCAGGACGGCGATACCTTCCCGGGACAGCATGATGTTCTGCGGCTTGAGGTCGCGGTGCACCACAGGCAACTGGTGCGCGCAGGCGAGCGCGTCCGCGACCTGGGCCGCGACGGCGACGGCCGCCGGCAGGATCAGTGGCCCGCGTTCGGCGAGGAAGCCATGCAGGGTGACGCCTTCGACCAGTCGCATCACCAGGTAGGGCATGCCGTAGTGGGTGCCCTGGCCGAACAGCTCGGGAATGCCGCGGTGGGACAGCCGACCCAGGAGCGCCCCTTCTCGCCGGAACCTGCCACGCAGGGACTTCAGTTCGGCAAGACGTTCGCGGGTGTCGAACTGCTGGAAGTCCTCGGTGTCCGGGCGGAGGAACTTCACCGCCACTGACCGCCCGGTCCCAAGATCGACGGCGCGCCATACCGCTGCCATGCCGCCCTTGCCGACGGACTTCCTCAGCTCGTATCGCCCGTCGAGGACCTCACCCGACCGGACCTGCTGCCACTCGATGTCCACGCCGCACCTTCCGTACTCCCTCGTATCGCGCCGTCCGTCAGCATAGCGCCCTCGTGAATCTCTATGACGTTCTATCAATTCATGGACTCAGTTCACACACGGTGTGCCATCCTGATGGAGTCCCGACCACATCGTGGTGGGCAGGGCATTTGCCTGCCCACCTCATCCTGTCCTGGGAGCGGTCATGCCCCATCAGTCCATGCCGGCGGGCGTCACGGGCCATTCGTGGCTGGTCCGCGTCAGCACCACCAAAGCGCGGATGGATCCGGCCTCGTGCCCCACTCAGCTGCGCACGGCTGTACGCCCTCTGCTCGTTCCCGACCCTCCGCTCCCCTTCAGGAGGTCGCCGCTCCAGGAGTTCGGCCTGGGACCGTTGTTCACCGGACTCGACCTGATGGAACACCAGGGCTGGCCGGTGGAGCGGGCCATCTCCGAACTTCATGACACCCGAGGGGCGTTCGGCGGTCGAGGGCCCGTCTCCCACCCTGCGCTCCTCCTCTGGACGGCCGAAGCGCTGGAGCGGTTCACCGCTGCACGGAGTGCGCAGCAGGAGACCGCCCGCGAAGCCGGACTACCGTTCACCAAGCCGGTCGCGACCGAGTGGACCGTACGTACCGCACGGCAGCCCGAAGTCGACGCCAGGGGTGCCAGGCAGTACGAGCACACAGTGTGGGGGCGGCGCTACGCCTCCGAGGACGGCTCCGTGCGGGAGCTGTGGCTGCCTTCCCTGGGGCAGGCCAAGCCCGACCGCCCCGAGGCTGAGAAGGCCGCGATCGCCCATGTACTGGCTCTCGGGGAGCCGGGAGCCCGACCGCGATGGGGCGATGCACCGCCGGAGCAGGCAACGCGACTCGGACGACCGCCCGACCAAGTGCGCGTGATCGACTTCGGATGCGCCGACGGCAGTACGCAGCTGCTGCTCGACTGGGACCGCAAGGACGTCGAACGGCAGTTCGCCGCACATGCCGCGCCAGCATTCCACGCGGCAGCGACCGGTACCGGGGTCCGGCCCGGGTCGAGTTGTGTCGACTGCAAGGCACTCGACGCATGCACTGGTCTGCATCGTGCTCCCGCTCTGTGGGGCGGCTTGCCGAGCATGCCCGCGCGCAAGCGCCGAACCGTCTCCGCCTGGGACCTCCGGCTGCACAGCACCTGCCCCGCGCAGTACCACCTGACCAGGCATCTGCACCTCAACTCCCTACAGGAGGAGAGCGAGGAGACCCGACGCGGCCGGGCCGTTGACGCCTGGCTCAACGAACACCACCGCAGCACCGCGCGCACCGCCCGCGGCTGCCGGGACTTGCAAGGACCCGCCAACCCCAGTCTCTGGTCAGCCGGCGAACACCGGCTCGAAGGTGACCTCGCACGCCAGGGTGCCGCCATGCTGGACCAACACCGTGATTTCTGCCCCCTCGACGGTCTGAACGAGAACGAACAGGTTCTTGTCCAGAAGCGCGTGACCACCTACATCCCCGAGCTGGACGTCGTCGTGATCGCCGACCCCGACCTGCTCTACACCCGCTCCGGTGTCTGGGTCTGGCGGGAGACGAAGACATCGACGAAGCGGCTGTGGGAGCGCGACGAGCTCATGCGGACCTACCCGCAGCTGGCACTCGGCGTCCTGCTGCTCGCCGCAGGGGCAATGGGGGCCGACCCACGGCGTTCCTGGGTCGAGCTGGAGCTGCTGCACGAGGACGACAGCACATTCGAGCGACTCGACTGCGGCCGCACCGAGGTCGTCGAGGAGGCACGTGGCATCGTCGCCGGGCTCGCGCAGCCGCTTCTGGACGACACGACGTACGAGCCGCGCACCGGACGGCACTGCCACAGTTGCCGAGCCATGCCCTGGTGCGCCACCGGATCCTCGTACGTGTCCGAAAGCGACAGCGCCTCCGGCCCCGGGGGGGTAGGGCCTCATGTCTGACGTTCTTCCCGGTGCGGGCCCTCTCGGCCACCCCGATGTGCGCATGCTGCGCGATGTCGCCACCGCTGTCGTACGGCTGGAGGAAACGGCCCGGCTCAACGCGTTCGCGCTCCCCTATCTCCCGCAGGCCCAGCGCGCACTCGACGCCGTCGTACTGGCCTGTCTGCGCACAGGTGCACGGCCGCCGGCCGGACTGCCCGAATTGCTGCGCTGGTGCCGTTCCCGCCCCGTCGGCAGCTGGCCGCTGGAGGGGCTGGCGGACGCCCTGGCCGACACCGGCGACCGGCTGATCGACGAACTGTCCGGCCGTCCCACCCAGTTGTGTCACGAGCTGGCGGTACAGGCGCGGGGGGACAGCGCTTCTCAGCAGTACGACCGCATGGTGGTCCACGAGGCCATGCGAGCATGCCGGGATGCTTCGTCGCCCGAGTCATACACGGCCTTCCGGCGGCTTCTGGTCAACCGACCCGTGCTCACCGAAGCCGACTGGTTCGACATCGGTACCGACCTCTATCTCGACCCGGTGCGCGAGCTGACCGCGCTCATCTACCCCCCTGCTCCCGACGCCTACCTGAAGCTCGGCGCATACACCCCGTGCGGACGCTGTCTGACCCTGCTCACCCCGCTGGACGACGGCGGCTGGTGGTGCGAGCGCGATCAGTGCCGTTTCCTCGGCGCACCCGTTCCGGGACCCGCGCTCAAGCGCGCCGACAGCGGCCTCGTACGGCAGCTCAAGCGACCGCTGAGGCAGTTCGTCACCGGTCCCGGCCGGGCGGAAGCCGATCTGGAACATGCCCTGCGGAAACGGGGGCTGACGGTGGAGATGTGGCCGGGCTACGACGCCTACGACCTGCGCGTGGTCTTCCCCGATGGTCATGTGTGGGCCATCGACGTCAAGGACTGGGCTCACCCCGGGCTTCTGGGACGAGCCGCGGAGGCAGTCCGCCCTGACCCGTACTACGACGAGGCCTGCTGGGTGGTGCCTCAGTTCAGGGTCGAGGTCCGCCGGGACTACCTCGATGTCTATGCCCACGAACGCGGCGAGCGTGCCGGAGGGCTACGACTCCTGACGGACCGGCAGCTCTGTGCAGCGGCTGATGCCCGACTGCGCGGCGAGCGCGGACCTGCCGCGCACATCACCCCGTCGACGGCGCGGGAGAACGGAGCGAAGAAGCGTGCGTGACCGCAGCAGTTGGTACGAGAACGTGGTCCGGGACCTCAGGCCCTGGCCGCAGGAGTACGTCTCGGTGAAACCCTCGCTCCTGTGTCAGGTGGAGCTGGGACTGAGGCTCCTGGAGACGCTTGACGCCGGGCGTCCGGCGGACGGTGTGTGGACACTGCTGGGCGGCTACCCCTTCGCCCAAGCCGCCGGCATCGCCTCGACCGTCTCCGAGCGGCTGGCGCTGACCGCGGCCCGCCACCTGCTGTGGCCGATGCGACGGCACAGGATGTGGCAGCAGAGCCTGGATGCCTATCTGGAGCTCCCCGAGCGGCTACGCGGCTACCGCATCGAGTCAGCAGGAGGTCCGGCGCGGCGGGTGGATCCGCCGATCGCAGCCGAACGCTTCGCCGCCTACGATGCCGCGCTCGGCGCGCTGCCTCCGTTCGCTGTCAATCCGCTCCCCCTGGCGGAAGCAGGCTCCTATCGCTTTCTGGACCGGCGCAGGCGGGCATCGGTGACGCTCACCGAGGATCTGGTCCTTGAGCAGGCCGAGGGCCACGATCTGGCTGCAGGGCGGCCCGGTCCCGGCGGACCCTGCCACGTGCCGCTGGGCGAACTCGCCGGGACTGCACGCTGGATGGACACCGAGGAGCAACTGCGTGGGCTGCGGCCCGGCTCCTGGGAACGTCGGCTGAGCGAGCTGCGCCTGGACGCGCGTGGTGCCGACGGGGAGTCGTTCGTCTCCACCGACAGACTGACGCTCGATCAACTCACGCATCTGGTCGGCATGGTCGGTGCGGGCAAGTCCACTCTGATGACTCTGATCGCCGTGTGGGGGCATCACAAGGGGCTGCGTACCACCCTGGTGGTCGGCGATGTGGCCGAGCAGCTCAACCTCACCGAACTCTTCCGCGAACTGGGCCTGCGGGCTGCCGTGGTGCAGGGCGGCACCACCCGGGAGCAGCACACGCAGCGGCTGCACCGGCGCCTCGCGGCCCGCGGCAACGGGTCCCTGCTCGATCACACCGGCCGGGCCTTCGACCACCTCAGCACAGCGTGTCCGCTTGACGCACAGCGCGGGCTGGACGCCGCTGAGCCGCTGAGGTTCAGGGACGCCCCGTGTGCGGGACTGCACCCTTCCGGCAAGTCCTCGGGAAGCGCTGCCGGGAAGGGGCTCGTCGGTCTCGATCTGCTGCGCCTCGTCGACGGGCCGGCCCCCGAGGCCGTACAACCGGAGAGCGACGACGAGGAGCTGCGTAACCCGCACGCCTGTCCGCTGTGGAGCGCCTGCCCGCGGCACCAGCCCTCGCGTGACCTCGTTGACGCGCTCATCTGGGTCGCAAACCCGGCGAGCCTGGTCCTGAGCCCCGTCCCACGTCAGCTGAACAGTGAGCGGCTGCGCTATCTCGAACTCGCCTGTCTGCGGAGCGACATCGTGATCGTCGATGAGGCCGACCGGGTACAGATGCAGCTCGACCAGATGTTCGCGCCGTCCGCGACGCTGGTCACGAAGGGGCCCGAGTCCTGGCTCGACCAGTTGCAGACGCACGAGATCACCGAACTGGCCCGTCAGGGCCGGCTCCCACTCTCCGACCGGGACGTGGAGCGATGGTCCGCCGCTCTCGACGTCGTCGGGTCCGCGACGGACCGGCTGTACGCCATGCTCATCGGCGACAAGGATCTGCGGGACTGGGCACAGATCGACTACTTCAGTGCCTGGACCCTCCAGGAGCACCTTCTCCGTGAGTGGTATCCGATGCCCGCCAGGTTCGCGGACGGGCCGAGCGATGCGCTGGAGAGTGATACCGCGCTCTACGACGACGAGGAGGGGCTCGGCGGGGACACCGGAACGCACGCTCCCGGCCCTGCCGACGACCCATACGCCATCCGCAGAGAGGAGGTCATGGGTCTCCTCGATGTCTTCCGGGACGACCCGCTCGGGGACAGCGGCCCGTACGGAACGGCGACGGACACACTGACACGGCTCGCGCACGACCTGCTGCACACACTCAACGAGAAGAAGACCCGCACCCGGGTGCGTGCCCTGCTAAACACACTCCTCGAGGGCGCGCCGGGCCCCGCCGATCGTCCGGCACCGATCCGTCCGCGGACCGGGCAAACCGCTGCTGTGGACACCCCGATGAGCGAGGAGTGGCTGGAGCGCTCGTCACTGCGGCTTGAGTTCACCCTCGTCCTCGCCGCCCTGCATCAACGGCTCGACCGGGTGACCTTTCTCTGGCCGCAGGTCGAGGCCGCTCTGCACCTGGACACCGGCGGCAACGACCTCACCCGACGCCCGCCGCTCGACTACGCGCCGCTGGTGCCGGAGGCGCCGATGGGCAACGTCCTCGGCTTCCAGTACCTGCCCGACGAGCGCGAGCGGGCGCGGGACGCGGACGGGCGGTGCACGGGGACGCTCCGCTTCTTCCGGTGCGCAGGCGTGGGACGTGAGCTGCTGCTCAATCTTCCGCAGCTGGGAGCGTCGGCCGAGGCCGGCAAGGAGGGCCCACACGTTCTGCTGATGTCCGGCACCAGCTGGGCAGGCACGTCGACCCGGGCCCATGTGCTCGCACCCGTCCAGGCCGTACTCAAGCCTCATGAGCGGGCGCTGCGGGCGATCCGCGAAACCGAGTTCCGGCTGATGTTCCAGTACGACGACGCGGGCAGGCCCATCCGGTTGTCCGGACAGGATCTGGACAACCGGGACGACGTCCTGCGCATGCTGGTCTCCAGGCTGGCGCGACCCGTCCGGGGTGACGACACCAGCCCGCTGCAACAAGAACTCGGACGCATCGCCGACGGCCGCAGACGCCGCGCGCTGCTCCTCGTCGGCAGTTACCGCGAGGCCGCGATCGCCGCCGAGGCACTCGACGGGATCCCACGCTGGCACGGCCGGGTCCGGGTACTCGCCGCAGACGACGCAGAGCTGGAGGCGGCTGTCTCCGGTGACGGCACGGCCCCCGGCGGGCACGCAGGGCCCGGCGCCGTACGCCGCGGCGACCTGGCATCGTTCGCCGACGATCCGGACGCCGAACTCCTGGTCGCGCCCCTGCTGGCGATCGAACGCGGGCACAACATCCTGACGACGCCCCAACGGGCCGGCGAGGAGCGGGTGGCCGCTTTCGGCACCGTCCTCTTCCTCGCCCGGCCGCACCCGCGGCCCGACGATCTGTCTCTCGCTGTCCTCGCCATCAACGACTGGGCCGCCCGCTTCGTCCGGAACCGGCCGCGCGCGGACTCGGAGCACGGAACCTTCGCCGACCTGGTCGGCAAGGCCGACGGCCTCCACGACGCGGGCAGCGCGTTCCGCACGGCTGCCCGCGGTGTGTGGCGGCACCTGCTGTCCCGCCCGTACATCTACTCGGGGCTCCCGGACGACGAGAAGGAATCGTTCGCATGGGACCAGCTGGTCACCATCTGGCAGGTGATCGGACGCCTCGTGCGCGGCGGTGTACCGGCCAGGGTGGTCTTTGTCGACGCCGCGTTCGCCCCGTCCGCCGCGGCTGCGCTCGCCCCCCTGACATCTGCGGGCGGACAGCCGAGGTGGCTGCGGGAGGAGGGACTGCTCGTCCGGCTGCGCAAGGTCCTCGCCCCGTACTTCGAAACGTCCCCAAAAGCGGGCAGTTTCGCCGATCCGGCCGACCCGGCCCTCGTCCGCACGCTCTACCAGCCGCTGTACGAGGCGCTGGTCCGACTCGAACGCCCCTGACCGCAAAGGACGAAGACCCCATGTACACATCGATCCGCCGCGCCGCCTACGTGCTGGAAGCCGACGCGGCCCCCTGGACCGCTGACTACCGTGCGCTGCCCTACCCCGAACACTGGCGCAGCGGACTTCTCAACCTCAGCAACTTCGGCCGTGATGAGGACAAGCAGCTTCGGACCGTGCCCACTCGGAGGCTCGACGGCGTACTTCAGACCCTCGCCCCCGACCTGATCGTCCGACCCCGTCCCCGTCCCCCGGTCGGTGAAGGACCCCTTCCCGACGAGGACTTCTGGCTGTACGTGCCCTCCCACATCCCCGATCCGCTGCCCGGACGCACCATGGGCCAGTTGCTCGACGCGTGGCTGCGCACCCTGGGGCCCAAGGACGCCCAGGCCAGTCCCGAGTTCCGGGACCTACTGCTGCGTACGAGCAGCACGCTCAAGACCGACCTGCCTTCGTGGCAGGCGGCCGACGGAGTGAACCTGCTTTCGGCCCCTGTCGGGGAGGGCGGCACCGCGGCGCCGACAGCCCGCCAGTTCCAGCTCGCAACGGACGCGCTGGCGCGCCGGATCATGACCCTGGACCCCTACGAGTTCGAGGGCGGGGTGCTGCGCTTCCGGGCGGTGCCGCGGGGGCCCAAGCAGCAGGGCGCGGAACTGATGTCGCAGCCCCTCTGCCGCACGGTCAAACGCAAGGAGTGGTAATTCTCGGTCGTCCTCAACATCTCCCTCCACACGGTGCCGTTCGACCCTCGGCCCCGGCTTCATCTCCACTGGGGAGTGCGCCGCTGGGCGACCCACCCGCGCGCCCGCACCGGGCTGCTCAACCTCTCGTACCGCCAGGCGACCTCGGTGTATCTGCGACCGGACATCCCCTGGCTGCCGGGTGCACCCGCAAGTGAGCGCTACGCGGTCGCCCGGCTCGTCCGGGACCATCGCGCCGAGGCTTTCGGCTGGCTGCACAACGATCCCGCCGGCATCCTGCACCAGCTCAGTCTCGGCGAGCGTTTTCCCGCCCCGGAAGAGCTTCTCAGCGACCCGCTGGCGTGGATCGGCGAGAAGCCGGGGGCACAGGCCGCTGTCACGCACAGTACGAGGATGGGCGGCCACGAGATCGGGACCGGATTCATGCCGCACCAGTGCTCACAGCTGACGGCCTGGGCCGAGGAGGCCCTTCCCCGGGGGGTGGTGCGGGTGCCCGACCTGGTGCGTGTTGGGCGGAATGCCGGGGCTCCCGCGAACCGGCGTCCCAAGCCCAGCGGTGACACGGCGAAGAAGACAGAGGCCGGGCGTGCCGCCGAAGCCCGGCGAAAGGCGCTGGCCCTGGCTGTCCGGTTCGCCGCCGGGGACATGGACGACGCGGTGGCATCCGCCCCGCCGGTCGTCGAAGCCCGGCTGCTGTGGCAGACCGCCGAGCTGCGCCGCTCCGCTGTGGCCGCCTTCTCGGACGTTCTGGCTCTCGACGGTGACGGCCGCCGCACGCCGGACGCAGACCTTTCGGACCGGGCTTTCGACGAGGCACGGGCCGGTTCTCCCGTCGTCCTGGAGTGGCACACCCCTGAAGCGGTTCTGCGGCTGCGCTGTCTGCCTCTGAACGGCGGGCTCGGGGAGCGGCTCGAGCTCGATCCGGCTGTCCGTGGGAGGGGAGGCCGGATCGCGGAGGCGGTATCGGCCCGCCGCCGTGATGTGCGCGGGCGGCTGAAGGAGGACGGAGCGAGCCCGGAGCATCCGTCGCTCGCCCTCGTCGAGATCGCACACACGAGTACCTTCCGCGCCACCGGCACCGACCCCAAGTTCGCGCTGCGGCTGGGCTGCGCGGACGCAGGAGTGCTGACCCAGTTCGCGGTAACACCGTCCGCGGAGCGCGGTATCCAGAACGACGGGAATCTCGACCACCGGACGGCCAATGCTTGGCTCGACGGACTGCGCCAGCTCGGCGTGCGGGTACTGCCCGAGCACACCCTCGGGGGCGATCTTCCGGAGGGACTCCGGTACGCAGCCCTCTGGATGGTGAAGCGTCGCAAGGACGGACCGACCCGGCTCCCGAAGCACATGCCGGTTGCTGTGCTCATGACCCCGCTGTCCGGTGCGAGCGGAACAGCACTGGTTCGCGGGTGGGACCACGAGCTGCGTGAGTGGGTCCCGTATCCGGCCTTTCTCCTCGGTCTCGTGAAGAAGGCGGAGATCGACCCCGACGCCTATACCGAACCGGAACCGCTCATCCCTGCGCAGCGGACGGGCGAGGAGGCTCAGAGCGTCCCCTGGGTCACCCCGAAGCAGTGGCGGTCCAATCTGGCGGATCAGCGCAAGGAGACGACACGTTTCGTACAGCGCATGCTGTACTCGCTCCGCTCCAGCCCCACCGTGCTCATCACCCACGCTCAGAACAGCAGACTGCACTGGCCCTGGCTCCAGGACGGCCGAGCGGTCCGCGATCTGCTCAAGACCGGGCACGCACCGGCCGGGCGGATGGACGACGACCTGAGGGTGGTGCGGATCCGCGGTCGATCGGGCAGGGAGGCCGCCCAGTGGTGGGGAGTCGGGAAGCCGGGCGAGCCCAACGGCCAGCCCGCCGGCTTCTGGGCCCATGCCGTCGAGGGAGGTGGAATGCGCCCCTCGGACGACCGTGTCTTCTACAGCGCCACGAGCCGCCCCCAGACCCAGCAGGTCTCACCGTCGCTGGACCGCCTGGCGGCGCGGGTCAACGCTGCGGGCAAGCTGGCCTCCCAGGCCGGAACCAACGCTTCCAACCCGACGCTCGTCGAGATCGCGGTGCTCGGCTGCCACCCGTACGGTGACAGCTCGGGACTGCGCGACCAGCCGGAGGCAATCGCCCTCGCGATGCATCAGCTGCGCCAGGCACCTGATTACGCGGATGCATTGTCCCTTCCACTCCCCCTGCATCTGGCCGGTCAGGCACAGGAGTACGTTCTGCCGATGCTTGCTGAGGAAGACGACGGTGCTGGCGCCGCCCCGGCCGACGCCATGGCGCCGGACCCGGACGCTGTGGAGCCTCCCTCCGCGGACGATGCCGACCCACAGGCGCAACTCCTCCTGTTCTGAGCGGTCGCCACCGGCGGACTACGGGATCCCGCCTCCTCTGCGCAACCAGGAGGGCGGGAGCCGTACGCAAGGTCTTCCGCCCTCACCACCACCGGTCGGAGCCTCACACTGGAGCTCGGGCCGCTGATCCGCGATTCACGTAGCGCTGCGCTCGCTCGCCTCGCGCATATCGCTCTCCACGGCCCGGTCATGCGCGGAGTCCGGCTCCCCCACCGCGCTGCCGGGCCGCCCCACCCGCAGCAGCTCACGCCACCGTTCCTGGCTCCAGTCGGCCGGGGCCGTGGTGCGCACGAAGTCCTCGACCAGGGCGCGGAAGCGCGCGGGGTCGCTGTGGAAGGGGAAGTGGCCCGCGCCGTCGAAGATCTCCAGGCGGCTGCCGGGCATCGCCGCGTGCGCGCGGTAGGCGTGCCGGACCGGCACCACGCTGTCCCGCGATCCCCACAGCAGCATCGTGGGCATGCCCTCCGCCAGATAGCAGCGGTCGAGCATGGTCACCACCTGGCCCTGCCAGTCGACCACCGACCGCAAGGTGCTGATGAAGGCGCTGCGCGACGTGGCGTCGGGCAGGGCGTCCACGACGTTGAGCAGCTCTGCGGCATCCTGTCCCAGGTCGGTGTCGAGCAGCTTGATCAGGCGGTTGAAGAGGCCGATCTGGCTGCGCATGCCGGGCAGTCTCAGCGAGGACAGCATCAGGTTTGCGCCCGGCAGCGACACTGCTCGCAGGACGGGGTTGACCTCGCGCCCCACGCCGCCCGTGCTCACCAGGATCAGGCGGTCGGTCCGCTCGGGGAACTGGTACGCGAACTGCATGGCCACGCCTCCGCCGAGCGAGTGACCGACCAGGGTGGCACGCTCGATGTCCAGCACCCCCAGCAGATCACGCATGCCGTTCGCGTATGCCGCCACCGAGTAGTCGGCCCGTGGCTTGTCGGAGGCCCCGTGGCCCAGGAGGTCGGGGGCGATGACCGTATGGCTGCGGGCCAATTCGGGGATCAGATCCGCCCAGGTCGCGGAGGAGTCGCCAATGCCGTGGATGAGCAGGATCGCCGGACCGTCGCCGGCGATCCGGTACGCGCGGCGGTAGCCGTGCACCACGTGGTGGCGCAGCGGCACGTCCTGCCCGGACACCGAGCGCAGGCGCCCCGCTCGGGGCGGGCGTGGTTCAGGCTCTGGGGCGCCGACCACAGGCTCGTCTCCCGTCTGCTTCTCCCCCGCTTCCTCCTCGAGCGTAGAACCTCCAGCGCACAGGGGAATTCCGGGACGTTTCAGGCAGTGTGCGCCTGCTCGGCGAATCCGACGGAAGAAAGTGCAAGGACTCCCGTCGAATCGGCATGCAACCACGTGCCCACGGATTCCGTAACACGGACGTAGCAGTCGGGTGAATCTCCGATCACCCCAGCACACCTGCCGCCGGCTTCCCCTCACCTGCGCGGTTTTGTGCTTCTCCCTCTCCCTGGCCGGGCACGGCCCTGCCCTGCCATGCCCGCGACACCTGGAAGGCGGCCTGAACGCCCCCTGGGTCGCCGTGCAGCTCGCGCTCGACGAGGAGCCGGGCGACCTCGAACCACGGTTCCTCGCGCCGGGCTACGCCGTCGGGGCAGGCCCGCGCCCGCTTCAGCCGACACTGCTACCGCTACCGCAGCAGCGGGCCGAATCTCCGCGCTGCGGCCCACGCCCACGCCCACGCCCACACCCACCACCCCGCGTCCCGAATACGAGCGCGTCGACGCAGCGCTGCCGATCAGTCTCAACCGGCCGGATTCCCTCTGTCCGGCACTAAACCGTTCGAGCGTCAGGCGTGCGAGAACCCGGAGCGGCGCAGTGCCTGGTCCAGTGACCAGAATGCCTTGTCGATGGCGTGGTGCGGAAAGGTCGCGGTTCGTGCGTCGGCGGTTTCGGGAAGGGTGGCACAGCCGTCTTCGGCCAGCACGAGGACGCGGTCGAAACCGTGGCGCCCCTGGAAAAGGCCGATCTCATGAATGACGTTCTGCCGAGCGACCCGGTGGCCTTCATCGGTGGTGTCCTCGGCGGTGAGCACACAGATCGCGAAGGTGCAGCGCTGCAGGTAGTCCTGGAGGGCTTCGGTCACCGGACGGCTGCCCCAGGAGTTGGACTCGAAGGAGTAGACGGGGAGGCCGAAGCGCTGCTCCACGAAAGCCTTGACCGCGAGCCAGTCAGGATTGCGGCCGTGGGCGATGAAGACGCCCTCCGGTGCCGCCGTGGATCGCCGCGCGTGATCGAGGGAGCGGATGAAGTCCTTGGTGACCTGGGCCAGTTGAGCGTGGCCGTGACTGCCCACGTAACGGAGCTTGTGCCTGGCCAGCGTCATGCCGAGCAGGCAGCCGAGCTCGGTCTGGAGCCGTTCACCCGTCATCACGGCGAGCAGGCCGGCGGCGAATACGTCACCGGCTCCGGTGTCGTCCTCGATCTGGTCGTCCGTCAGCACGAGCTGGGGGTAGAAATCGCCGGAGATCTTACTTCCGTCGCGCTGCCAGGCATGAATGCCGGAGCGGCGCTTGACGACGAGCTGGGACCGGTCGTCGGCAAGGAGGTCCAGCACTCGGGCTGCGTTCCCCTCGTCGGAATTGTCGGCATCGGTGGAATCGGCCGCACCGTCGGAACCAGCGGAACCAGGAGGCCCCGAGGGGTCGATGGCACGGTGCGCGCCTCCGAGTTCCTGAAACTCGCGGTGGTTGAGGAGCAGATAGTCCGCCAGGGCGATGATGCCACCCACGGCTCCTGTGGCGTTCTGACTCCATACGTGACCGGGGTCGACGCAAATGAGCGTGGCCGGGTTGACGCGCTTCACCTCGGCAAGCAGGGCAAGCAGTCGGCGGGGGGTGTCGGGATCAAAGAAGCTGGTGACGTGAACAACGTGGGTATCTGCCAAATACGCCACCAGCTCGTCGAAGTCGCGTGCCAGGTAGTCCGCCATGCCCGTGTTCGCGCCCGGGTGGGTCAGCAGCGTCCGTTCGCCGTCCTCGGTGAAGGAGAAGCAGACGCCGCACAGCCGGTCCGGATCCTGGAAGACGTACCGGCTGTCGATCGCGTCGGCGCTCAGCTGCTGCGCCGCCGTGAGTCCAGGGCCCGGTACGCGCCCAGCGACACCGATGTATCCCAGGCGCAGGTCGAGTTGGAGCTTCGCAAGCGTGTGGAGCGCGTTGTAGGCGGAGCCGCCGAGTGACGTCTGCAGTGCCTCGGCATCGGCTGCTTCGAGGGCGGCGTACACGGTCTGCTCGTCCACCGCGACCTCGGTGCCCCATTCCGGCACCCTCTGCCCCGGCTCCAGAAGGCCCCCGATGCGGGTGCTGAGACGCTGACGGTCGCCGCGGGAGCGATGGTCGGCGGGGATGATGTAGTCGAGGTTGAGGGCGCCGATGCCGACCACGTCCCGGGCGAAGCCGGTACGCGGGGCTTGGCGGTGCGAGTCACTGCTCACCTGGTCTTCTCCCATGCAGAAACCCTTCCCTCTCCAGCATGCGCTCCAACTCCCAGAAGACGGACTCGATTCGTCCGGAAGGGAAGTCCAGCCGGATCAGGCCAGCGATGTTCGAGGGTGCCTCACACCCCTCCTCGACCAGAATCGCGACCCGGCCGAATCCGTAAGAGCCCTGGAGGATTCCCACCTGATGGACGACGGTCTCCCCGGCGCGGCGTGACCCGCCGGCCATGGTACGAGTGGCCCCCAGTACGCATACGGCGAACCCGCAGCGCGCGAGTTGCGCCTCCGTCACGGGGCCGCGTATGCGGGGACGAGGATCCCCCGGTTCGGCCGCGGAAGGAGCGGACAGATCGATCCCGCGCACGGGAAGATCAAGGTCCTCGGTCAGGAACCTGTCCAACTTGGCCCATCCGCTCTCGCCCTCATGGGCGACCAGCACCGCGCTCGGACGGCTTCCGGGCCCGGTCAGGTCTTCCGGCGCCTGGACCAGTGACGCCTCCGCAGGCGCGGCAGGCGAGGGTCCCCGACCGGTGCGGCGCCTCATCACCCCGAGGCTGAGCCGGGCCCCCAGTTCTACCTGAAGGGGTCGGGAGACACGGGCTGCCAGCACGGACGCCGAGAACACATCGCCGGCTCCGGTCGCGTCCTCGACGCTGATCTCGCGGAACGGACGGCGCAACTGGAAGCGGCGCGCCTGTGCCCCGGTAGCCGATTTCCGGAATACATCCACCGCGTCGTAGCGCTTGGTCACGAACACGGTGGCAGTCGGGACGACACGTTTCACAAGCCGGGCGGCCAGGACCTCGTCCGACTCCCCCACGGTGTAGTCGGCGAGTGCCTTGAACTCACGGTGATTGACGAAGATGAGGTCCGACAGAGCGAGAATCCCCTCAATGGCGGGGGTGGGGTGCTTGGCCCAGTCGAAACCGGGGTCGAAGCTCACCAGCAGAGCCGGATTGCGTTCTTTCGCGTCGCGCAGTACATCCAGGAGAAGCGGTGGCGTCTCTTCGTCCAGGAACGAGGTGACGTGCACGATGCGGGCAGCGGCAAGGTAGGCGGCGATCGCGTCTGCCCGGGAGCGCAGATGGTCAGCCATCGCGAAGTTCGCTCCAGGGTGTGTGAGCAGGACGCGTTCCACATCGTCCAGGTAGGACAGGCAGACGCCGCACAGGAGGTCGGGGCGACGCGTGACCATGGTGCGGTCGATGCCGAGCCGGTCCATCTGCCCCAGAAAGGAGAGACCGGGTGTCTCGATCCGGCCCGCCACACCGATCTATCCGAGCCGCACGTCGAGACGCAGTTGCGCGAGAGTAAAGATGGTCAGCCATGCGGAGCCGCCGAGCGAAGCATCGAGCGACGCCGCTCCGAGGCGCTCGATGGCCTTGACGACGGACGCCTGGTCCACCGGCCCCTCGGTGTTCCATTCGAAGCGAGCCACCGACTCCTGGACCTGTTCCGCCATGAGCTGCGACAACCGGGACGCGGAGGCGATGTAGTCCACGTTCAGCGCCCCGACGCCGACAACCTCGACTGCTCTCGGTTCCCTCACTGCAACCCCCGATGCGGTGATGCTGCACATGGTGCGCGCCCAACTCACCTATACCCGAAGTAACTTGAGGATTACCGCATGAGCGAGGCGGCTGCCGGACGACCTCCACAGCGGGGATACCGCAGGGGTTTCCCCCCGGGGCCCCAGGGTCATTGCATGATCGAGATCTGTCTGGGTTCGTCACGTGAGGCCGAGGGCTCGTAGGGGCCGGTGGTAGTCGCGGCCGGTGCGGCGGAGG